>JANMLE010000415.1:0-2875 GCA_031372385.1 Planctomycetota bacterium
GCAGATGACGATAGCGCGGAACGAGCACTTCCGCGTCCGCATCCGGTCGTTCCCCCAAAGCCGACACCACGACCGCGATCATCAGCGGTTGCGTCCCCTCGTCGTCGAGCAACGACAGCAGGACGTCGCGCGCCGCCGTCAACTGCGGATTCACCCGCCCCAGTGCGCGGGCCGCTTCGAACCGGACGTCGGTATCCTCGTCACCCAATCGTTCCACCAATTCGGTGCCGATCTCCGGCCAGACCACATCGTCCGCGGCCGCCCGACGCTTCAATTCACCGAGGGTCTTCGCGGCCAATGCACGAAGCCCCGAATCCACGTCACGCAACGAGTGCCGGCACCACCGCACCGATTCCGGCGGTGAAGCCATCGAGATCACGGCGAGCAGCGCGCGATACCGGTCGTCGGCGGAACCGGCGCGCTGAAGATCCTCAATCCAATCTGACAGAGGGCGATTGGAAAAGGGCGAAGCAAACTGAGCCATCGTCAATCCCGTTGTCGGAGGATGGACACTGTTGACGTGCCCGACAAACCTACTGTAGTCCCGCCGCTCCGTCGGCGGGACGTGCCGCAATCGTCCGGACCGAGTGTGTGTGCGACATCCCTTCGCGTCCGTCCCGTCGGCGGAGCGACGGGACTACAGTACGTTGGTGCTGAACTTCACTCGTGCCGGTGTGACTGTGTTCATCTCTTGGTTCCACTACCAGTGCATGACGAATCCGCCGTCGACATTGATGGTCTGTCCGGTGACTTGTGCCGTGCGGGCTGAGGAGAGAAAGGTCACCATGTCGGCGATGTCATCGACCGACTGCCAGCTCCCCAACGGGATCACATTGCGCACTTTCTCTCCCGCCCAGTCCTCGTAGCTGCGGCGCTGGTCGGCAGGTTGCTGGTCATTCCAGGCCTGCCAGACCTGCCGGTTGAGCGGCGTCTGCACCATGCCGGGATTCACCGTGTTCACGCGGACCTGGTACGGTGCCAGATCCTTCGCCAGACACTGCGCGAAGTTGATGTTCGCGGCCTTGCTGGCACTGTACGGCGGGTCGGTCTGCGAACCGATTTGTCCCGCGACGGACGCGACGAAGACCATCGTTCCCGCCCGGCGCGAGATCATTCCCGGAGCGATCAACTGCGCCACGTGAACCATGCCCATCACGTTGACGTCCAGCACGCGGTGCCAGGCACCGGGGTCGACATTCGTGAAGGGATAGCCGAACTTCCCCGAAGTCACCGCCGCGGCGTGGACCAAATGCACGACGGCCCCGAGCCGTCCTTCAGTCTGTTCCACCGCGGCCCGAGCCGAATCCAGGCTGCTGACGTCGGCGGCAACACCGATGGCCGACACTTGGAATTCTTCGGCCAGTCTCGACGCGACGTCATTCACATCGCGGGCAACATCCCACAGAGCGACGTCACACCCTTCGCGCGCCAAACCGCGGGCACACCCCAATCCGATGCCGCTGGCTCCGCCGGTCACGACGGCCACATGTCCCGTCAATTCCAAGTCCATGTTTCCCGATTTCCCAACCCGTTGAATGATGATGGATGACTGAGCACCGAGTCGGACTCTCACGAACCCGGATCGATGCGGCGGGCCACGATACCACCACGGCTGATCCACGGCACGTGTTCTGATAGAGTTTCAAGCCGTGACGGCGGGCGGCCAGCAGGCCCGCCGCGTACTCCCCTTCATCGAACCACTGGATTGCAAATGAAACTCGGACTGATCAACTCGGCGTGGGCGCAGGCGGGTCGTGAAACGGCGTGGGGGATTCAGAAGACCAAGGATCTCGGGTTCGATTCGATCGACATCTTCGCCGATCCGCTCGACATGGACGTGAAGGAGCGGCTGCTGATTCGGCGCGAGTGCGAGCGGCATGAACTCCCCATCGTCTCCCTCTGCTGCGTGGCCACCGGTTTGGTCGACTTCAACCCGAGCGTCCAGCGATTCCATGTCGACCGCGTCGCGAAGTATCTGGACTTGGCCTGCGAATTCTCGGCGAAGAACGTGCTGCTCGTGCTGGGCGAATACATCTGGAACCGGGAAGTGATCCGCCCCGAAGACCAATGGGCGTTCGCCGTAGAGAACTGCTCCCGGTTGGGAGATTACGCGGCCGAACTGGGAATCCAGATCGCGCTGGAATTGGAACCGTTTGCGCTGTCACTCCTCAACGACGTCGACAGCATGGTCCGCTTCATTGATGACGTTCACCATCCGGCGGTGCAGGCGAACATCGACGTCTCGCATCTGTGCCTGGCGAAGGTCGAACCGCAGGAACTGCGCCGGTTAAAGGGGAAGGCGATCCACGTGCATATCTCCGACTGCGACGGCAAGGTACATGGCGATCTGCCCCCCGGCCGCGGCGTGGTGAAGTTCGAACCGTACTTGCGCGAGATCGCCGCGTTGGAAATCGACGGCGCGGTCTCGATCGAACTGGAATACAGCCCCCAGCCCGACCAGATCGAAGCCTGGGTCGCGGAAGCCTACCGGGAAACAGACAAGTTGATGAGGGCGGTTGGATTGAGGGATCGGTCCGTTTCCGCTAACCCGGCTCGCATGTCGACATGTAAGTGATGTCGAACTACCCATCGCCAGATCTCCGCGTCAAAAGAGTTTCAGTAGTTCCAAGTTTGGGCGTGAACGGTGATGTCTTTACTCCGAAGGAGTTGCGTCTCATAGCCCAGGGTTGCCCGCGCAGGCGGGCTACCCTGGGAAAGAGAGTCGCGTGTCCATCTACCCTGAAAGGGTTGCGTCCTTCGAGAAACACCGATGACGGAACCCCGTTGAGTACATGGTTGGGTTGAACCTTTTCCCAGGGTAGCTCGCTTCGCTCGCAACCCTGGGCTATGTGACGCAACTCCTTCGGAGTAAGTG
>JANMLE010000433.1:0-5133 GCA_031372385.1 Planctomycetota bacterium
GATCTGGATCCACACGCATCCGGGCGATTCGGCCCAGCCCAGCTCCGTCGATGAAGAGACGTTCGCCCGCGTCTTCGGTCGCAGTGACTGGGCCGTGATGGCGATCGTCGCCTGCGGCGGTGACACGTTCGCCCGTTTGCAGTTTCCGGCGGGACCGGGCGGTGCCCTCCACCTGCCATTCGCCGTCGATTACCGGCAGTCCTTCACCGGCAGTGACCACGAAGCCTGGACCAACGAGTACCTCGCCGCGGTCCGGCCCGAACCCGACCTCATCTTTCCGGAGTCCCCATGCCTCTCGCTGCCGTCTCACGCCGCCAGTTTTTCACGCACGTACTCACCGCTGGAGCAGGCGCGATGGCCCGAGTGGTGACTGCGACCGCTCCCGCACCTTCTCCGATCCCCCAACGGGCCTGGGTCATCGTGGAACTCGGCTGGGAATACAACGACGAGTTCACCTACGCCGATGGTGAGGTTCCGCGCACCACACTGTTCTTCGACCAGGCGCTCGCGGACGCCGAATGCCAGCGCCTGTGTGCCGGGTTCTACACCGCCGAAACACCCGCCGAGTTCGAGGTCGACTTCGCATCATACTTCGATGAGGCGGAGCACCGCGGATTCGAGGAGCGCACCGTCACCTGGGAGGCCCTGCGTGGGCCGGGCTTCCCCGACCCGTACTACGTGCTGGAACTGGGCGCGGACGAACTGCGGGGTGCCGCATGAGCAACCCGCTCGTCCACGCCGAACGCTCCGCCAGGAAGTGGGGTGGCACCGCCCAAGACTATCTCGCCCTGCATCAGTGGTTCAATGCCACCAAGGGACATCTCCCCGACAACCGCCATCGCATGCTGCTCCACAACAGTTTCGGCCTGCTGCTCGCCGAGCAGGTCTTCGGGCCGAGCCTGCAGAACAGCGACGGCTACCGCGTCTTCACCCGCGACCTGGCGGCGCAGCACATCGTCGAAGACCTCGGGTTCATTCCCACCGTGGCGGAGTGTCTCGGAGAGTTGCCCCTCCGTCCCTGGATGTCCGGCAGCCGCCAGATCCCCGCCACATCCCCCCACTGCGTATCCTTCCCCTGACCCACGAACCCATCGGAGCCCCAGATGACTGATCGCTTCACCCGCCAACATGACCTTGTTCCTCCGGATCGGCTGCAGGCCGTCACCGCCACGGTGATCGGCGTGGGAGCCATCGGTCGCCAAGTGGCCCTGCAACTCGCCGCCCTCGGCGTTCCGCGGCTGCAACTGATCGACTTCGACACCGTCGAAGCCACCAACATCACCACCCAGGGCTACTACACCGGCGACCTCGGCACGCCCAAAGTCGCCGCCACGGCCCAGGTCGTCCAACACATCGATCCCACGATCACCGTGGCCACCATTCCCGATCGGTTCCGACCGCGCCAAGAGACCGGTGAGGCCATCTTCTGCTGCGTGGACTCGATCGCCACGCGGGCCGCGATCTGGCGGACCGTGGGCAGAACCCGTTCGTTCTGGACCGACGGACGCATGCTGGGTGAAGTCCTGCGGGTTCTGACCGCGACGGAAGACACCGGTCGCGATCACTATCCGACCACGCTGTTTCAGCCGGAGGAAGCCCAGCCCGGCCGCTGTACGGCCCGCAGTATGATCTACACCGCCAACATTGCGGCCGGCCTGATGCTGCACCAGTTCACCCGCTGGCTGCGACGAGTCCCGATCGATCGAGATCTTACACTCAACCTGCTGGCGGGCGAACTCACCGTCGTGTGACATCGGAGTTGTCCTGCACAGGGCGGCCCACGACGGGTGCGCGGGTCTGCATTTCCGGGCCGCCCTGGTTTTTCCATCCGGAAGACTTCCCAGACAGGCCGTCCGCACGCGGATTGCGGTGGCGCAATCAAGACTCCATTGTCATCCCCTCCGGCTTAGGTATTGGGCAGCCACCACCGGCGATGCGCGGCGGTTCCCGGTGTTCGTCGGTATCCGACCGGATGCCATTCCTGTCCGTTTACCCCTGTTGGAGGAATCCCATTCCATGTCCACCACCACCGCCTCCACCAAACGCCGTTTCGAGTTCGTTCAGGAAAAGTCCAGCAAGTTCTGGGAAGTCCGCATCCAGGGCTCTGACGTTTACGTCGCCTACGGCCGCATCGGCTCGACCGGGCAAACCTCGTTCAAGACGCTGGAGTCGGCGCAGGCGGCCAAGGCGCACGCCGAAAAGCTCGTTCGGGAAAAGACCGGGAAGGGTTACGTGGAAGTGACGTGACCTGAACCCCACAAGAATCGGGTGATCCCCCGGCTGCGGAACTCCCGCGGCCGGGGGCTTTGATTCTTATTTAGCTATCAGGCAAACCAGTGAATTCTCGGTGGGGTTTGGGAACCAGTGCAGCGGAGAGTAGATCGTCGCCGTCGACGGGCAAACCGGCGCGTTCAAGCCGCTGATTCGACGCCTCGGTTGATCAGACACCGATACGCACAATGGCCCGGACTTCCGAACATGATTTCACTGCATTCCCGATTACGCACGGGGGCTTGTTTCTGGCGCGTGGCCCCCTTGGGAACAGCAATGTCCGTGCTTGCCATGAGGTGGTTCATGACGGAGCATCGTCGCCCCCCAACACTGAGGGGTCGATACCTTGCGGTCGCTTCTACGAAAAGCATCGAGTTGTGCAGATACCGATGGATTACTCGATGGGTTTGAGGTTGGCGGTCGCCGGGTTGAGACGCAACGCATAGACCCGGCAATCGTGCGTGTCGATGCCCCAGATGATTTTTCGCTTGGTGTCGAACAGCAGGCCGCAGGAGTGGCCGGGGCCGGCGGGGTGAGCGGGGCGTTTGTCGTTTCCGACTTCGTAGCTGATGGCGAGTGTCTTCCAATTGTCTGCGGTGCAGTCGTAAGCGAGAGCCCGCCGCGGCTGGCCGGTATCGTCAGGCAGCAAGGCGGAGAAAAGCACCAGGTCGTGGTCGGGGTCGTAGACAGCGCGATCGACGCCTTTCATGTCGAGGTTGGCCAGGGCCGTCGCGTTGGCGGGGGACGTTTTCGTCACTGCGCCCGACTTCAGGTCGCAAAGGTGCAGTTGGCCTTCGTTCTTCTTGCCGTATTCTGAGCGGACGAAGATCAGCCGATCGCGTTTTGAGTCATAGACGAACGTGGACGCATCGACCTCCGCGTTGGGTAGCTTATCTCCGCTGCGCTTGATCTCGCGCCATTCCTGCTTTGCCGCGTCGAGCTGAAAAAGGCCGCCGTGGCCGGTCCAGCAAGTGAGGCCGTGCGGGGTCGGCAGGGTGTTCAGCGTGTAGAAGCAATCGTTGTAGACCATCGGTTTCGGCTTGGGGAAACGGCCGATCCAATCGCCAAAGACCGGGTCGTAGACGTAGGTGTTGTTCACGCGGGCGTTCAGGTACAGCTTCCGGCTGCCGGGGTCGTAGTTGTAGCTCTGGTATGTGTGGCCGGTGATCCAGGGTCGCCGGTTGAGATTGAAGCCTTCGGGAAAAGACGTGTTGCTGTACGTCTGGCCGAGCGGGAATTCCACGGGGCTGGTCAGCTCCCAGCGGTTGGTGGCGAGGTGATAATGGAGCACGTCGCTGCCGCAGTGGGCCGAGTGGCCGCCGCTGAAAACGAGGACCAGATCGTGATCGGGATCGAGAACCGCATGGCCCCAGGTGCGAACCATCTCCGGCTTGTGCGGTGGCTTGAGCTCGACCCACCGATTGCTCGGAATCGCGTCGAGTTCTTTCTTGGTTGCGGTCGCATCGGGTTTGGCACCCCGCAGGAAAAAGTTGGGGTGAAAGGGGCCGGTGCGATAAACACGCGTGTCGGGTGCCACGCCGCCGTCGGAGCCTTTCCAGGTGTTGGAGGCGATGTCGTAGGTCCAGTCACCGTCGTTGAGTTCGCTGTACTGAGCGCCGAGGTACGAGGTGCTCGACGTGTAGGTGTAGCCGCCGGACAGAGTGACGGTGCCGTCGCCATTGGCTTTCAACGTGTGGCTGCCGCGCGGCGGTGGAGCCGATGTGGGGTGCCGCTGCTCCCACTGCTGCCTGGCCGGATCGTAGAGCCATAAATCATTGGTGAGGTAATCGCCGTGGTCGCCGGCCGTGAGGACAAAGAGCTTGGACTTGGCATCGTAGGCGAGCGGGCTGACGAAGCGGGCGGGAGGTTCGGCGTCCAGTAGCACCGCCGCTTGCTCCAGCGCGAGTTGACCTTCGATCGAAAACAACTTGCCTGCGGCTGACAACGTGTCCAATTCATGGAGTTTCGACAGAGCACGTTCGAGTTGCTGCTTGTCGTAGCCCGCCACCGTTCGCAAGGCCGCCTGCAAGTCCTCGTTCAGTGATGCCAACTCCATGCGGCAAGCGGCTGCGAGCTTCTTCTGTTCCAACTCCACGTCTGCTGGCAGCTTGTCGATCTCGTGACCTTCAAAATACAGGTGACGAAATCGGGCGGTGACTCCGCGGACCGACTGCGTCAGCTTCTGGCATTTCTCGTGGTGCTTCTGCAGTGGGTTCTTCTGCCGCAGTTCCGTGCTGAGCGACTTCCATTGTCCCTTGATCTTCACCCGCGTTCGCGGCAGCTCGTCGCTCTTTTGGTCCTGGCCACCAAATCCGAGGATCAAACCGTCGGTACCCTCGCAGATGGAACCCCAAATGATTTGTTCCTTCAGGTCGACCGAGGGAATCTTGAAGGGCTTTTGCTGCGCGAAGGTGGGAGTGATGAGGAACGCGAGCAGCGCGAGGGGCAGGCTATGGAGGTAGAAGCGGAGCATACGGGGCCTTGTGAGAGTTGACACGGCGAGTAGCGGGCGACGGATCCTACGGGAGCGGCTTGCCTTCCTTGAGCCAGGCTTCATTGTAGGCCACGCAGCGAACGGGAGCGCCGCCGCTTGGGCCGAGGTGGTAGATGACGCCGTTGGGCGCTTGTGCCAAGGCCATGTACCCACCGGGGCCTTCAACTTTGCGGACATGCGGCCAAGTCTTGCCATCGTCATAAGACAGCGCCGCGAAGACACCACCAAGACCGAGTTGCTTCTTGTTGTCGAAACTGACCAGCAGCAACGCACCACTCGCAATTTTCAGCGCCGCGGCTTTCTGGCCGACGCCGATGCCGGGGAAGGGTGTGCTCATCGGCTCCCATGTTTCGCCTTCATCCTTGGAA
>JANMLE010000437.1:0-3930 GCA_031372385.1 Planctomycetota bacterium
GGCCTGAGCCTCCTCCGGCTGACGAGCAATCATTTCTTCCGTGACGAGGTCCAGCGACATCCCCCATCTGTCGCCGAAATCCACCCACTTGACCAGATCAATTCCAAACCCGGAAAATCCGCGGGCCGTGAACGATTACACCAAAACACGTCCACAAGCACGCCTACGTCTATGGCCGCGATTGGACTGAATACGTCCTGAACTCTCAGGGACGACGAAACGGTGAACCCGTTTCAGAAGCCGACTGACCAGCCTCGTCAATCACCAGTCCCGATTGACTCCGGGGAGGCTGTGTCATGGCAAAAAGAAAATCTCGATCAGCGTCTGCCCGGAAGATCCCCAAGGTTCGGATCGTTCGCTATCCGGATCGCCCTTACCAGTTGAGGTACGACTGCCCGGTTAAAAAGCGGCAGATTCGGATCTCCACCGGAACCAGGGACGACGACGAGGCTGAACAACAAAAGGCGGAGCTTGAGGCCAAGCTACTGCTGGGTCTTTCGATTTCAACCGGACGAGGAAAACTCCTGGGGCCGGAGATGGAGTGGTCCGACTTCCGAGAGCAGTTCCGGACTCTACTTCTGGCGATGGTTCGAGATAGCACGGCACTTCACGCGGAAAGCCGATTGGATTTGGCCGAACGAATTCTCAGGCCCAAGACTCTGGGTGACATGGCTGATCCCAACGCCTTGCAGCAACTGCAAGCCAAACTCTTAGCTGGCGAACAGTCTCGACGGAAGAAGCCCAGGTCGCCACATACGGTCAAGGGCTACATCGGTTGCGTCTTGGCGGCCCTGAGTTGGGCACACCTGCAAGACTGGCTGCCGATGGCACCGAAGATTCGGAAGCTGAAGACAGCGAAGTTGAAGGCCATGAAGGGACGGCCCATTACGGAACTTGAGTTCGAGGGATTGTTGCAAGCAACAGCCGCCGTCGTCGGTGATGCAGCGGCAGATTCGTGGAAGCATGTGCTCAGAGGGCTGTGGACCTCAGCCCTACGACTGGATGAACTGATGCATGTGTCCTGGGACAAAGCCGGAACCATCCGACCGGTGTGGGGGCAAGGTCCGTTTTCAATTCTGGAGATTCCTGCCGCGATGCAGAAGAATGACACTGAAGAGAACATCCCACTTTTGCCTTGGTTTGAAAAAGTCCTGTCGGAAACTCCCCAGGAACAACGACGCGGTTGGGTATTCAATCCTCAGTCGCTGCAGATGAAGACCGGGAGAAAAGTTCGTCATCAGCGACCGGACGCCGAGTGGGTCGGCAAGGTCATTTCACGGATTGGGAAAGAGGCCAAGATCGAGGTGGAGTCGGCCGACGCCCGAACAGGTCGGCCTGCCAAATATGCCTCAGCCCACGACCTACGCCGGTCCTGCGGCGAACGATTGCGAAATGCCGGAGTCCCACCCTTGGTGATCTGTCGGGTGATGCGACATTCGTCTTGGGAAACGACTCGGAAGCACTATGCCCCTGGAGACGTACAGAAGGATGCCGAGGTTCTCAGTTCCTGTCTCACGGCACTGTCAACCAATAGGTGAAAGACCGGCAACCGAATCACTGAGGTCGCTGAATCCATTTTTCATTCAGCGGGTCAAACTCAAAGTCATCCAAAGGATTGTCAGCCAAAAGAGGGGCGATCCCCTTTTTCCCTGCGGAGTCACACTTCCATCCGTGAATAATTGAGTTCTCGTCTCTTTCAAACTCGAAGAGGACATCATGGGAACGCATCTGCCACTGATTCTCGGCAACCTGGATCAACAACGGATTGATCGACCCTGAGCCGGGCATCTCGAACACCTGCTTCAGGTAGGCTTGATTCTTCTCCAGATCGACTCCGGCAAGAGCCTTCGAGATCATGCTCTCCTTCTCATGATCCCTTCTCTGGAACTGGCTGAAGTTCCGCTCATTCGTGATCGAAAAAACGAAGACTTCCTGCCCGACTGAGTTCGTCCTTCGCCTGAAGATCGACTGCACTTCTTCAGCCGAGAAAAAGAAATCGGTGTTCTTGCCAGAGTCATCCACAGCACGGATCGAAACGAAGAACTCTTTTTGAGGTTGCCGATCCGGCCGTTCAACGAACAGCCTCGCAACCTCGACCTCAGCCCCGTCTTCCCATGACTTCGACTGAATGACGGCAACCGGTCGGATAGTCGTTGGCTGGCGAAGCGACTCTATGGTTCGAGTGGGAGCTTGGGCCAAGAAAACGGCACCATCCAGGTCCAATGAGAGCTTGAGAACCCAGAAATGATCCAGCAGGAACGCCTCGGTTCGGTGCTCCGCCCGACGACCGTTTGCATTCCGCTCAGCCAACCCCGACATGGGTACTTCCTCAGCAGAGGTTTACTTCCCAAGCCAGGCCATTGGCCGGGTACAAGTTCTGGATGTACCCGGGTACATCTGACTGCAAAAGAAAAGAGCCACTTGACGTAAGTCTTTGTGGCTAAAAGTACACCCCGCTGGGCTCGAACCAGCAACCTTCGGTTCCGTAGATTGAATCGGAGTATCCGCCAAATGCTCACAAACCACTGTGTTTCAGGGCTGAAGCGCGATTCTGACGAGCTTTGCAAATCGTTGCAAGTCACTGCAAACCACAGCAAATCATAGGGGTATTCGCACTGAGCAAAGCGTAACTTTGGTAGAAGTGGTAGTCGCCTCACTGCCACCGATGATGCTCCAAGGATTGGGTGAGTAAAGCGGGCTTTTCGTGCCACGCCGCACTCATCAGACTCGACGGCCTTCACGCCCACATCCTGCCGATCTTCCGCCTGACATCCGCCGTCGTCACGTCACCTGTGCGGCGTCCAGCCACTTTCCGATCATCTTTGCGATGATGACGAAGATGATGATCGTCCCAAAGAAGCCTCCGCCGGTCAGCAAGTAAACCGGGGCTGGAATGTAGTTCGCCTGACCCGGTTTTTGGGTAACATTCCCTGAATCCATCCTCTCGGTCGTCCTCTGGAGATTCGCAACATGCCAGAACAGAACACTCCGCTCGATCTGCGCGCCATCGCTCACCGGGCAATGCTCGATCGGGGGCTCGAACCCGACTTCGCTCCGGCGGCGATTGAGCAACTGCGAGGGATTCATGGGCCGGCGAGTGATACACAGCCATCCATTCGCGACCTCCGCCACCTTCTGTGGTGCTCGATCGACAACGATCACTCGATGGATCTGGACCAGCTCACCGTGGCCGAGCGACTCCCCGCCGGCGCGATCAAAGTCTTGGTGGCGATTGCCGACGTCGATGCCATCGTCAAAACTGCGTCGCCGATCGACCGCCATGCCGCGACCAATACCACCTCGGTCTACACGGCCGCCGCGATCTTCCCCATGCTGCCGGAACGGCTCTCCACCGACCTGACTTCACTCGGCGAGGGAGAGGATCGGCTGGCATTGGTGATTGAGTTGGTGGTGGCTGCCGACGGATCAATTCAAGAATCTGCCGTGTACCGGGCTCTGGTCAAGAATCGCGCCAAGCTCGCGTACTCCAGCGTTGCCCCGTGGTTGGAGGGCAAAGACCAAATGCCCGAAAAGATCGCGAAGACCACCGGGTTGGACGAGCAACTGCGGATGCAGGATCAGATTGCTCAAGTCATGCGAACGGTTCGCTACCTTCATGGCGCGCTGGATCTCGATGTCATACAGCCGGAAGTGGTGCTTAGCGAAGGCCAGGTCGTGGACTTGCGTCAGGCCAGGCAGAACCGGGCTCAGAAAATGATCGAAGACTTCATGATCGCGGCCAACGGGGTTTCCTCGCAGTTTCTGGAAAAGCAGGGCTGGCCGGCGCTGCGGCGTGTCGTGCGTGCGCCGGAACGGTGGGATCGAATTCAAAAGGTGGCCGCGGGATTCGGCGAACAGCTCCCCGCCCAACCCGATTCCCAAGCCTTGGCTGCTTTCCTCACGCGGCGACGCGAGGCGGACCCGCTGCGG
>JANMLE010000476.1:0-5801 GCA_031372385.1 Planctomycetota bacterium
TGCGACCGCTGCGCACCGGCTGTCGTGAATGGGGTCGACGCGCCTCGGCTGCCGAACACGCTGAACATTTCGTTTCCGGGGGTGGATGGCGAAGCCCTGCTGGTGGCGCTGGATCTGGAAGGGATTGCGTGTTCGCTCGGAACCACCTGTGCGAGCGGTTCGTCGGAGCCGGCTCCGATCCTGGTGGCGATGGGGTTGTCGTCCGATTTGTATCGGTCGGCCGTTCGGTTTTCACTGAGCTTCCTCAACACGCACGCCGAACTGGAAACCGCCGCCGAACGAATTGCCCGCGTGGTGGCGGCGCTTCGCAAACTGGATTAGAAGCTGCTTCAGAATTCACTCACGCGTGCGAGCAAAGCACGATTCCACGCGGAAGCTCCCGACGCCCTCGCTTACGCTTCGGGTTGGTGTTTTGAAACTGACTCGAAGTCTGGGTATCATCCCGCCCACCCAGCCGGTTGCTCCGTCGGAGCAGGCAGGCGGGTTCGGCGTGATGGACAATTCTTGTGTCGCGCCGCTCTCATGGAGGAAACCTCCGCAAACGGACGCTTGCGAACTCGACTCATGAAGGTCGGTTCCCGATGTTCGATGCGCTGGTGGCCCGCAGCCAGTCCCTCATTGCGACCGGGGAATTGTTTGTCCCGCTCGCCGAGCAGGCGTTTGCCTGCGCTGCGCTGCTGCGTCTCAGCAGTCGACATCGTCACTCGAACGCGGCGGAAGGACTGACGTTTCTGTCCGGACCAGTCGGGTCTGGCAAGTCGTTCCTCGCGCGGAACGGCCTACGCGAAGTCCGCCGCAAACAGCCGAAACTTGTCTCGTTGATCGCCTCGGCGAAAGAACTGGCTGAGTTGCTGGCCGCCGCCCACGAGCAGCAGAACCTGGCCGACATCCTGGAGCAGTTCACACGCGTGCAGGTGCTGGTCTGCGAGGATCTGCAGGATCTCGAAGGAGAGTCGGAGTGGCAGGATTTGCTGTTGGAACTGGTTGATCTGCTCAGCCAGAATGCGACTCACGTGTTGATCACCTGCCGCAAGTTGCCCGGTGAGTTGCGCGAGTTCTCACCGCGGTGGATCAGCCGCTGTCATGGCGGACTGTGTGCGACATTGCCGGCTCTTGGTCGCGACAGCCGGGTCGAATTGCTGACGCGGTTGGCTCAAGCCCGCAGTCTGCCGTTGGCGGAGCCGTCGCGACCGACGATTGACTGGCTCGCCGAGCGTTGGCCGGTCTCGCCCCGCGCACTGGCATCACTGATGGACCGGTTGATCGAGCATTGCATCCGTCGACCGGCGCTGGTCGACGTTCGATTTCTCGAACGCTGGTTTTCCGAGGCGGAACCGGCGGCGATCCTGTCGCTGGACGCCATCACCGCGGCGGTCGCCAGTGAGTTTGGCATCGAGCCGGACGAGTTGCGTTCCCGCTCGCGACAGCAGGGTTTGATTGTCCCGCGACAATGCGCGATGTACCTCGCCCGTGAATTGACGAAGCGTCCGCTGGAATTCATCGGACACTACTTTGGCGAGCGGACTCACACGACGGTGTCACACAGTCTCAGCCGCCTGAAGGAACTGCTGCCGCACGCCCCGACGCTGAGGCAGCAGGTGCAGCGGCTGCGGAAACGGATTGCGGAAACGCGGCGTGAAGACTGTGCATAACCGGTTCGCCAACGGCCACGCTTTCATGCGGTTGTCAACGTTCCGATGCGACCCTGCCAGCCCCGCTGATGACAAGCGGTCCGATTGATCGTCGGTGTCCACACGTTGTCCCGGCGATGTCGTCAGACGATCGACAGCCCGCAAATGTGGATACCGATTGCAAACCGGTTGCCGCCGTGTCAGTTGCGAGTTCTCCACATTCGACAATCCACAATTTTCGACCCCCTCTAATACCACTGCTGCTGGAGAATTCCATTGAAGTAAGGAGGAAGAGGCTGAGACATGCAAACCCACCTGATGGGGTCCGATTCACCGTATGGTCATTGACGCACGCATTGGAAACTGAGCCTGACAAACCTGCATCGCTGACCTGACAGCGATCGTGGAGTTTCAGCCCGGAGGGCGGCAGATCGTAGCCCACGGCGCAAGCCGTGGGAAATCGGCAGCAGTCATGAATCAGCCCGGAGGGCGACACATTGAACGACGCGGACGATTCATCCAAGTGTCGCCCTCCGGGCTAAAGCGGTCTCTTCGCCACTCAATCCACGGCTCGCACCGTGGGCTACGATCTGTCGCCCTTCGGGCTGAAGAACGGTCGCCATCCTTCAGCGACGAAACAGCCAAGTGAGCGCTTTCGGTTTGGCCACCACGCTCGGAAGAGTCGCGATCATCAACGTGTTGCCGCCGCATTCCGGATATGCTGTCCGCCCGAACTCGCGATAACTCGAACCTCCCGAAAGACTGATGATCTTGGCACGCAAGCGAACTTGGCTGGAATGGCTGAATCCGTTGACCCGCTTCCGACGGGCGTTCACGATCTTTGCGGTGTTATGGTTTGCCGCCGCGTCGTTGTTGTTGTACCTGGCCTTCACGAGGGAAGGGGTGGAGCTGCCGGCGACGTTGGCCATCTATCTGCTGGCGACGGTGGCGGGGAGTGTGGTGGCGTTCGTGGCGTACGGAATGGACAAGCGACGGGCGGTGCGGAACACGCCGCGGATCTCCGAACGAACGCTGCATCTGATGTCCGTCGTTGGTGGTTGGCCGGGGGCTCATCTGGCCCGGATCGTGTTTCGGCACAAGACACAGAAGATGTCGTTCCGGATCGTATTCTGGATCATCGTCGCCGTGCATCTGTCGATCATCGTCTACGGCGTGCTGTTCGGCTGGTGGATCGATGCGATCCGGGCGTTGATCGGCAGCACGTAGGACAGGTTTTTTACCTGTCCGTGATCTCATGACGATGTTCTCATGACGATCAAGAAACGCCGATAAGATTACACCGCCGACACCAGAATGGGAGACCTTGCGGTCGGTCGAATGGGCTGGTCAGGAGACCAGCCCACAACCAAACTTGCTGGCTCGGACAGGTAAGAAGCCTGTCCTACGTGGCAGTGGCCAAGTGTCAGTCGACGGCGCTTTCCGTCGCGATCTTGGTGTAGATCTCGCGGGCTTGGTCGTAGGCCGACTTGGCTGCGGCCCGTTCGGTTTCGCGGATGCGGCCGACTTTGGCGTTCCAGCAGACGTCGACCGCCTTGGCACACCACTCGGCACTTTGGCGACTGGCCCGGATCGGCTGCTTGTCGATCTCGATGAAGATCGGGTTGGTGTGGCACGACGGCAGGATGCGGAGCGCGACCCAACTGGATTGCTTGAGGTCCAGGTCGAATTCCAACTTCTGCATCGAACCGTCGGCGGGGATTGCTTTCGTCTGCACGGCTTTGCCGTTGACGATCACTTCGACGGGGACCGTGCGTGACTCGCCGATCCGGCACCGTTCCAAGTGCCAGTATGGTTTTTCGTCGAGACGCTTTGCCCGAAGAGCGTTCGTTTGCGGTGTCGGCGTCTCGGCCAACAATGCCGCGGCGTCGCAGGTGACGCGGACTTTGCCGGGCTGCTTCATTGGCAGGTGACTCGGGCTAGTTGACGGTTGGGTTTCGCCGACGCCGAGTCCGTTGATGGCGAAGTCGAACAGATGACTGAGACCATCGCCGCAGTAGCTGCGACCATCTTTGACTCCCATGATCCAGTCTTCGTACGTCAGCGGCTTGTCCTTCGGGATCTTGACGTAGATCCGGCCGAGTCCCACCTTGTCACCGTAGATGCAGGGGAAATCGGTTTCGCCGCTGATGCGGGTCTTCATGCCGCAATTGAGTGTGTGATACCAAATGTTCAATTCCCAAATGGCGGGAGTGTCGACGGCCGAGATGAAGTCGCAGGCGCCGTGAGTGGTCGTCACGATGAACTCGTTGGCACCGATGCCGTCGAAGCGTGGCATGGCGTAGTCTGGAAGCGTGGTGGACGCATTGCCCGCCCAACCCCCCGGAGCACCACCCCACGGCTGACCGGGAAACTTGCGCGAGCCGTCCGGCATCACGTCGGGCAGGGCGAGTCCCCATCCGCTGTGACTGTATCCGACCACGCCCCCCTGCTTCTGTCCCCACTGCAACACGGGCTGCGTCCAAGTCGGCCACTCTTCGAGATACGTGGTGCCGGGGAAGTCGTCCTCTTGCAGGTTGAGCAGGCAGAGATGTCCGGCATGCGATGAGGGGAAGCCCGAGACTTCCACGTCGTAGCGCATCAGGTAATTGGGTCGAGACAGCGCCGACGTCTTCCCTTCGAAGTAGCGCTTCTGCGTGTACCAGCACGGGCCCCAACTGAGCACGCAGCCGATGTTCAGATCTTCACCGAGAATGTGCCGCATCATGTCACCCGGCGTGACCCCTTCCGTCGGACTGTCGTAGTGGGCACAGCCAGCCGCGTGAACGTGATGGTCGCCCGAATACCAGTCGCGTTTGGCGGCATGAATCCAGCGGCGCAGTTTCAGATCGAGCCGCTGGCTGACTCCGTCTGTTCGCACGGTGAAGGCGTGCTTGTCGACATGGTATTCGGGACCGCGCTGCACGACTGCGGTGTAATCACCGGGGGGCAGATGCACGGACTCGCCGTCCATGCGGTAGATCTGTTCGTGGAAGAAGAAGTCCGGGGCCAGCCGACGCGCGGGGTTGGGGTACACGCGGCCGAACTTGTCGCGGATCGTCAGCGCCGCTGTCGTCGGCGTGCCATCGAAGTCCTTGATTCCCAACGCGACTTCCACGGCCGGCACGCCGGTGAACAGAACCGGGACGGAGTTTCGAAAGCCGAGGTCTTGCGTTCCCTGCCCGACATGAAAACCAAGCTGCGCTTCACGGCGTCCGACATCGCGGCTGTAGAGCTGGACGATGCGATATTCCAGTTCGAGTCCCGACAGTCCTGGTTTCAGCGGTTGCTTGTCGAACATCTGCGCATCGAGAAACCGGTTCGGAACATCGGCGGGCTGCACGAGTTTCTCATCGGTCATCGGTTTCTCACGGGCGTTCTTCTTGCCGCGCTCATAGACGGGCAACAGGTTCGGGCTCTCGGGAACCAACGGCGCGGTGACCCCCGCTTCGTTTTGGACCTTGATCAGGAACGTCCGCCAGCCCTGTTGCACGAGTTCCTTTTTCGCGGGGCCTTCCACGACCGAGACGCGGCTTTCGGGATTGATGCTCACGCCGGCGACGCAGTGTTTGTCGAGGATCTTCTGGATGGCTTCCGTGCAGTCCGCGGCTTTGGGAAGTTTGAAAGCAGCCTCCAATGCCTTGAGGTCGTCAGCACCGAGCGGCGAGCCGACGAACTCGAGCGCCTGCACGACACGTTCGGTGGCGGCGACGAGCGGCTGTTGCTCGACCTTCACCACCGCGGGCCACTTTCCTTCGGCCCCCGCGCTGTTGTGAACCAGACCCGTCAGGCCAGTGAGAATCAACGCGAGCCAAGCGAATGAGCGAAGCATGATGGACGTCCTCTGGAGCCTATGAATCGCGAAGGGAGCCCGAACGGTTTCGTCTCGGTGTTGCCAAAATGGGCGCGATCAATATACTCCGATGACAACAATCGTCCATGAATGCCGGTCCGGAATCACGAGGAGCGCACCTTGTCAGACCAGTCAGCGGATCAACGTGTCGCCTGTGCCACGCTCTTGCAGATGCTCGCCGAGAGTTTCCTGCCGCACGCCCGCGAGGAAATCGCGCGGCACAAGTGGATCGAAAGTGAAAAGGCCCGGCAGGATCTCGGCCAGAAAGCCGTGGAAGACTGGCTGCGCCGCTTCTGGTGGCGCTTCTGCCGCTGGCGTCG
>JANMLE010000310.1:0-5088 GCA_031372385.1 Planctomycetota bacterium
GGGATCTTCAACGTCTCCACCACAGAGACGCCGACGCGGACGAATCGGTCCGAGCAGAGCGGCGTGCATCGCTTCAACCCGCGCACGTTTGAAGTCGAGTTCCACTTCCCGATCGGACCGAACCCGCACGGCGACGTGTTCAACCAATGGGGTTTTCAGTTCGCCAACGATGGAACCGGCGGCTCCGGCGGGTATGTGAACATTGGCAAGGGGATCGGCAACAAGCCGTGGTTCAAGATGCGAGTCCGACCCGTTGCCGCCACCGGCATCCTTTCGAGCAGCCAGTTCCCCGAGAAGAACCAGGGCAACTTTCTGATCTGCAACTGCATCGGGTTCCTCGGCGTCTTGCAGCACGAAGTGAAGTACAACGGGGCCGAGATCACGGCCGTCGAGGTCGAACCGATCCTGGTGTCGACCGACCCCAACTTCCGTCCGACCGATGTCGAGATTGGTGGCGACGGGGCGCTGTATGTCTCCGACTGGAGCAACGCGATCGTCGGTCACATGCAGCACAACATGCGCGACCCCAACCGCGATCACGAGCACGGCCGGATCTACCGCGTCACCGCGAAAGACCGTCCGCTGGTGGCGCAGCCGAAGCTGATGGGGAAGCCGATCGCCGAGGTCTGTGCCGCGTTCTTCACGAAGGAAAACTCGACCCGTTACCGGGCTCGGCTGGAACTGAGCGGTCGCGACTCGAAGGACGTCGTGACCGCCGTCTCCGCATGGGCGGCGAACCTCGATCCCGCCAAGTCCGCCGATGCGCAGGCTCTTTTGGAAGCCCTGTGGGTCTTCGAGGAACACCGCGTTCCGAACTTCGACCTGTTGAAAAAAGTGTTCAAGGCGGCGGACGGGCGAGTGCGCGCCGCAGCCATCCGTACGCTCGGCCATTGGGGAACGAAGCTCACCAACTGGGAGCCGACGCTGCTGGCGGCCAGTCAGGATGACTCGGCTTTGGTCCGGGCCGAAGCGGTCAAAGCGGCCGTCGCGTTTGAAGGGATCTCCGCGGCGGAAGTGATCTTCGAAGTCTCAACACGTCCGACCGATCCAGAACTCGATACGGTCCTGAACTACGCTCGTGGCAAGATCCAAGTCGACAAGCTCGTGCAGGACGCGGTCAACTCGAAGCGACCGCTGTCGAAGGCGGCGCAATTGTATGCGCTCCGCAATGCGAGCGTCGAAGACCTGCTGAAACTGGAGCGGACGGAAGCGGTCTACGAGGCGATCCTCAGCCGTCAGAACGTTCCCGCGAATCATCTCAAGGAAGCGCTGACCGGGCTGTCGGCACTGCGGAAGACCGACGTGGTGTCGATGTTGCTGCAACTGATCGAAGACCGCGACAAGAACGATCAGACCGCCAGCCTCGCCTCGCTGGGCCACGTGTTGGCGGAACAGTCGGCCGCCGAATTAAAGAAGGCCCGCAACCGCATCGAGTCCCTGACGACCAAGGGGAAGGCGCCGGCCACGCGGCAACTGGGCTATGTCGCGTGGATCGTTGCGGACGGTTCGGCCGACGCCGCGCTCTTCGCGGCCTCCAAGAGCAAGGAGAGTCTGCGCGAATTCCTGGCGGCCGTCCCCGCTGTTTCCAACGAGACCCTGCGTGGCGGCCTGTACGACGCGGTCCGGTCGCTGATGTTCGAGTTGCCCCAGCACTTGAAGGCCGAATCGGGCAGCGCGGTGCTGTTCCAAAGCGGGATTCAAGTCGACTACTTCTATCCAAACCCGCCGAACGTCGCGATCGAAACCCTTGCGAAGCTGAAACCGCAAGCCAGCGGCATCGTTCCCGCCATCGTGATGAATGTGCCGCAAAAGAAGGAAAGCGATCAGTTCGCCCTGCGCTTCACGGGGTTGATCCAGATCCCGACCGCGGGCAAGTACAGCTTCCATCTCAGTTCCGATGACGGTTCGCGCATGTATCTGGGCGGCAAGCTGGTGATCGACAACGATGGACTGCACGGCATGGTGGAGAAGAGCGTCACACTCGACCTGCCACCGGGCAGCCAGCCGATCGTGGTGACGTATTTCGACAACGGCGGCGGGGATGGACTGGAAGTCAACTGGTCGGGACCGGGACTCGCGAAGCAGAAGATCGCTCCCGACCGGCTGTCGGTCAGCGGCGGGGAAGAAACACTGCACGACATCGCGATCCGCACGGTCGCTTCCATCCCCGGTCACAACGCCGAGAAGTTCCGCGACCTGGTCGCACTGGTGAAGGCGGATCGGCATCGGTCGGCGGCCATCAGCGTGCTGAAGACGATTCCCGCACAGGACTGGTCGCCGAAAGAACTACCCGGTGTGGTCGACAACATCGTCGGTTACCTGAGTGCCATGCCGGCCCGGGTTCGGACCAGCGGACCGGCCGCGGAAGCGGTCGCACTCGCGCGGGCCTACTCCACAAAGCTGCCCCCCGAACAGGCGAAGGCGATTGAAGAACGCCTGCAGAATCTCGACGTGCGGGTGATCGCCGTCGGCACGGTCGTCGAGCGGATGATCTACGACAAGGAAACGATCATCGTCCAAGCGGGCAAGCCCGTCGAGTTCCGCGTTTCGAACACCGACAACATGCCGCACAACTTCGCGATCGTGCAACCGGGATCGCTGGAGGAAGTGGGACAACTTGCGGAGGCGACCGCGCGCGATGCCGACGCGAAGGACCGACACTACGTGCCGAAGTCGGACAAGATCCTGCTGGCCAGCCGCTTGATCGAGCCCGGCCAAACGCAGGCGCTGGCGTTCGAAGTCCCGAAAGTTCCCGGCATCTATCCCTACGTCTGCACGTATCCCGGTCACTGGCGGCGCATGTACGGGGCGTTGTACGTCGTCGCGAATCTGGAGGAGTACCAGCGGAATCCGGAGGCGTATCTCGCCGCGAACGCGCTGCCGCTCAAGGATGAACTGCTGAAGCTGATCGGACGGAACACGGAATGGAAGTTCGACGACCTGATCGGCTCGGTCAAGCCGATCCCGCATGGCCGCTCGTTCGAAGTCGGCAAGAACCTGTTCCGGGTCGCCAACTGCGTCGCCTGCCACAAGCTGAACAACGAGGGCCGGGAACTGGGCCCGGATCTGACGAAGGTCGAGCCCGCCAAGCAGACGACCGATCACCTGCTCCGCTCGATTCTGGAACCGTCCAAGGAGATCATCGAGAAGTACCAGTCGCACACGTTCGCGCTGACTTCCGGCAAGCAGGTCACCGGCATGATCGTCGAAGAGAACGCCACGCAGGTCAAAGTTCTCGTCGACCCGCTGGCCAAGGGGGAACCGGCCGTGATCGCGAAGGGGGACATCGAGGAACGCTCCAAGTCGACGACATCAATCATGCCACAGGGCCTGCTGAGCAAGCTGACCCGCGAAGAAATCCTCGACCTGCTCGCCTACATCCACGCGAAGGGCGACAAGAAGCACGAGTTGTTCGACGCGCACCACAATCATTGATCGTGACGCCACGACGCCGATCGTCGTGAAATCCTCGTTGCCCGAAGGGGGCCAAATCGGTGCGACCGGCACATCGCGCGCGATGCGACCTCGGTCGGTGCGTCGCCGGGGACTCCCGCCGGGGCGGCCTCTTGCGGAGTGTGCCGGAACGATTAGCATGGCCGGGCAATGGTCGAGTGTTTGTTCCGGTTCCAGATTCCAAACGGAGATTTGAACGCCATGAAGAGACTGAGCCTGTTGGTCGTGTTTGCCGGTTTGATCCTGGGTGCTTCCAGCAACGTCGGGCTGGCCGGCGACTGTTGCTGTCCGAAGAAGAGCTTCACGATGCCCCGGCTGCTGCCGCGTCTGAAGTCGATGTGCTGCCGCCCGAAGTGCGATCCGTGCTGCGTCGCGCAGCCGACGTGCGCCGCCGCCGCTCCGGCCGCGGACTATGCGCGGAAGCCGCCGGCCGAGTTGACTCCGTCCGCCGCCGACCAGCCCAAGAAGTAGGCCCGCGCCGCTGAACTCCACACGCGGTCGGCAGTGACGGTATCGGGGTCGCAGATCGCATTCGAACGCCAGCCCGGTCACTCGTCAGTGGCCGGGCTGGTTTGCGTTTGTTGGTCCGGCAGCGGATCGACCGGCTGTGTTCGGGAGACAGCCTCACCGCATGCTCGATTCCACCCGTCCTTAACATGGGCGATCACGCTCGATATGCTGGCCTCACGCTGCGGGTTTGATGCCTTCCGCGGTCGTGTTTCGCTGTCGCGATTCGGTCAGATCGGGGTCGGTTCTTCCGGCCGGTGGGTTGGGACAAACCATCCGTTTGATTTCTTGTTCGCAAGGCGTCCTCTTTGACGATACGGACTCGGCCATGATCCGACCCGCGGTGTTGTTCGGTGTTCGACTGGTGTTCCTGTGCCTCATCGCGTTGTCGGCGACGGTGCCGGCGACCGCACAGGAGACCGAGGCGGGGACGCGGCAGTTTGCCGTTGCCGTCGGGTTTCAAAACCAGAAGCTCTACGAGCAGGCGATCGACGAGTGGCAGACGTTCGTCAAGAAGTTCCCGCAGGATCCGCGGCTCGACAAGGCGCAGCACTATCTCGGCACGTGCCAGTTGCAGGCCAAACAGTATCCGGCCGCCGCGGCGACGTTTGAATTGGTGCTCAGGCAGTACCCGAAGTTTGAGTTGCTCGACCAATCGCTATTGAATCTCGGCACGGCGTGGTATGGCCAGGCGCAGCAGTCGAAGCTGCCCGCCGACTACGACAGGGCCGAACAGGCATTCGGCCGGTTGCTGAAGGATTTCCCCAAGACTCCGCTGGCGGCACGGGCACTGTTCTTCCGCGGAGAAAGCCTGTACCAACGGAACAAACTGAAAGAGGCGGCGGACAGTTACAGCACGCTGATTCGCTCGTATCCGAATGATGAACTCGCGGCCGACGCCTATTACGCGCTGGGCATCGCGCAAGAAGCCCTGAAGCAGCCCGACGACGCGCAGGCGACGTTCACCGCGTTCCACACCAAGTTCCCCAAGCACGCGCTCGTCACGGAAGTCCGCATGCGGCAGGCCGAGTTGCTGTTCGGCCGCGGAGACTTCGCGGCCGCGATGCCGCTGTTCGCGCAGGTCAGTGCGGTGAAAGAGTTCGCACTGGCCGACACCGCCATGTTGCG
>JANMLE010000577.1:0-1984 GCA_031372385.1 Planctomycetota bacterium
TGGGAGCTGAAGTCCCCCGAAAATCCGGTCGTCCTCGCGGGAGCGATTCCGCTGGTCGAGTCGGTGGCGTTTCATCCCTCGTCGCCCGTGCTGGCCGCGGGATCAGTCGATGGCAGCGTCCGGTTGTGGAACCTGACGACCCACGAACATCGATTGCTCTCCGGCCACACTCGCTCGGTCCCGTCGCTGGCCTTTCATCCCGACGGCACGACGCTGGTCACGGGGAGCATCGACGGCACCATCAAAGTCTGGGATGTGACCACCGATCGTGAGTTGTCCACGATCACAGCCGGCGGACCCGTTCGATCAGTGGCCATCAGTCCCGATGGTCGCACGCTGGCAGCCGGAACCCATGCGCCGTCGATCGAGTTGTGGAACGTCGAAACGGCCGGGCGGATCGCCGCGCTGTCGGGTCACACGGCACCGGTCATGTCGGTCTCGTTTTCGCCGGACGGGCAATCGTTGGTCTCGACCAGCACGGACACGTCACTGCGCGTGTGGAACGTGTCGAACCAAGCGTGCGTGCGGACGACCCGAGACTTGAACATCGACTTCCTGGCGGCGGCCTATGCCCGTGATGGTCAGTGCATCGCCTCGGTGGACTCGCTGGGACGCACGACGCTGTGGGCGACCGATGGCACGCCCCTCACGCAGACCCGGAACACATGGTCCTATCGCGGCACCGCGCGGTCGCAACAACACGCGGTGTTCGCGATCAATCGCGGGGGAACCATCATCGCCTCAGCGCGGTCCGACGAGGCCGTCGGAATCTACGACGTTCCCGCCGTCGAAAAGTAATCTCGGCAGCCATCCGCCAAGGGTCGGCGCGTCAACAAATGTCGTCTTTCGCTCCGCGAAAGGACGCTCCTTCGCGGAGCGAACGTCGATAATCGTGACAGTCATTTCAGCGCCGGTCCTGACCTGGATAATTCAAGGACCGAACCACGAAATACCCAGCGGCAGCGTTGGGTATTTCGTGGTGAATCATCCCGGCTGCGACTTCCAACAGGTTGTCATCGGACCAGTTGAAACTCGGGCTGCATGAGGATCGCCCACAGCAGGTCTTGCACGCTTTGTTCATCGGGCTTGTCGCCGAGGACTTCGTGGGTCACGGCCAGTTCCTGCGGTGTCGGATCGCGCGAATAGGCCGAGCGGAACAGCCACTCGCCGAGCGGCCCGGTCGAGTCGGACTGGCGCGTCAGCAGGGTCTTGGCTCCCTTGGCGAGGTCGTCGGCCAATGTTTGACCGTTGGCGAGATCGATCGCTTCGAGAGTGGTCAGGTCGCTGGGACGCATGCTGACGATCTGGTCCCGGTTGGGCCGGCCGAGCGACCGCATCAGCGCGTCGCTCTTCACGAGCGACGCGCGCACCATGCGGACGGAACCGCTGCCGCTCTGAGTCAACAGCGCCAGCATCTCGGGGCCGACCCGGCCGGACCACGTGGCGGGACTGTCCACGGCGACCGCGGGCTTCCAATCGGTCGGTGCCTTCTTGAACTTGCCGTTGCCGTCGGGAAGCGACGACGTCCATTCCCAATCGGCGTTGGTCGCGATCGTTTGCTCGGTCTTGTCGGGCATTCGCAAGCGGGCTTCAAAGATCAGCGCGGCGGGGTTCGGTGACGCGCCGCCGTTCTTCGCCACGATCACGATCTCGTTCGCGCCCGCCTTCAGTACGGTCTCCAGAGGGACGGCTTCGACGGTCTCCCAATTGGCGTCTGATTGCAGTTTGCGGCCGTTCACGGAGAGCGTGTATTCGTTGTCGCACGTGATCACCGCCACGGCCTGCAACGGGACGGCGGCGAGATTCAACTGCCGGCGGAACGTTACGGTCTCTCCGGCCGGCGATGCACCCGACGCCGCGTACGACCAGATCCACTGCGATTGCAGCGTCGCATCCGGTGCTTTGGGCTTCACTGTTTCCGGTGTCGCCGGTTTCGAACTGGCTGGCTCGCGCTTCATTCGCACGACGACCGCATCCGGCTTGG
>JANMLE010000596.1:0-1005 GCA_031372385.1 Planctomycetota bacterium
ACGACTCTGGCCCAGGTCTTGAAGTCCGCCGGCTACCAGACGGGCATCTTCGGCAAATGGCATCTGGGTGACGAAGCCGAGTACCAGCCGAACCGGCGCGGGTTCGACGAGGTGTTCATTCACGGAGCTGGCGGCATCGGCCAGTCGTACCCCGGCAGTTGCGGTGACGCTCCGGGAAACTCGTACTTCAACCCGGCAATCCTGCACAACGGCACGTTTGAAAAGACCGAGGGCTACTGCACCGACGTCTTCTTCAGCCAAGCGTTGAAGTGGATCGATGCCACGCACGGTCGGCAGCCGTTCTTCGCGTACATCGCGACGAACGCGCCCCACGGACCGCTGCATGTGCGCCCGGAAGACGAGGCCCGTTACACCGACAAGGTCGCCGATCTGCCCGTGGGCAACGGTCAGAAGAAGAAGGCCGCGAATGACGATGTCGCGAAGTTCTTCGGCATGATCGCGAACATCGACGACAATGTCGGCAAGCTGCTGGCCAAGCTGAACGAACTGAAGATCGACCGCGACACGCTCGTGGTCTTCATGAACGACAACGGCGGAACCGCGGGGGTGCGGGTCTTCAACGCCGGCATGCGCGGATCGAAAGTCACACCGTGGCTCGGCGGAACCCGAGCCTCATCATTCTGGCGCTGGCCCGGCACGTTGCAACCCGCGGATGTGAACCGGCTCGCCGCGCACATCGACGTGTTTCCCACGCTCGCGGAGTTGGCCGGAGCGAAGTTATCCGACGCGGTGAAGTCACAGGTCGAGGGTCGCAGCCTGGTCCCGCTGCTCAAGAATCCCCACGCGGACTGGACGGACCGGACGCTGTTCACCCACGTGGGACGCTGGCCCAAAGGGGACGATCCCGGTCCGTGGAAATTCTCCAACTGCAGCGTCCGTACCCCGCGCTGGCATCTGGTCAGTGTCGCCAAGCCCGGCGAAAAACAGTGGCAACTGTTCGACATCACCACCGACCCCGGCGAACAGTCCAATGTCGCGGCACAG
>JANMLE010000619.1:0-1616 GCA_031372385.1 Planctomycetota bacterium
ACGTCCGCGTTGACCGGCTCGCTCGGACAGGATCTGTTCCGCGCCGAACGAAACCGGTTCCCGTTCGCGTCCGCCAGTATTGTCTCTTCCACAACGGCCGCCGACGGACTGACATCGGCGGTCGAGCGGGGTCAGATTCTCGGGGAGGCGGTCAACCTGGCGCGCGATCTGGTCAATCGTCCGCCTCAGGAAATCACCCCGATCGGCTTCGCGAACCGGGCCGTCGCCGTTGCCACGGAATACGGGCTGACGTGCGAAGTCTTCGACCAGTCTCGATTGGAGCAGGAGCGGATGCGATCCCTGTTGGCGGTGTCACAGGGGAGTACCGAGCCGCCGCGAATGGTCATCGTCGAACATCGCGGCGGTGCGCCTGATGCGCCCAAGTTGGCGCTGGTTGGCAAGGGGGTGACGTTCGACAGTGGCGGCCTGTCGCTCAAGCCGACCGATGGCATGCTCACCATGAAGTGCGACATGGCGGGCGCCGCCACGGTACTCGGTGCCATGACCGCGATCGCGCGGTTGAAGTTGCCGGTCAATGTCGTGGGCTACATGGGGTTGGTTGAAAACATGCCGAGCGGATCGGCCTTCAAGCTGGGTGACATCCTGACGGCGCGCAACGGCGTGACCATCGAAGTGCTCAACACCGATGCCGAGGGACGCCTCGTTCTGGCGGACGTCCTGAGCTACGCGGTCGATGCCGGCGCGGATCGCATCATCGATCTGGCCACACTGACGGGAGCCGTTGTTGTCGCGCTGGGTGAGGATGTCGCCGGAGCCTTTGCCAACGACCAGCCGTGGTGCGACGCGGTGCTGGCCGCAGCGAAAACGTGCGGTGAGGATCTCTGGCAAATGCCGATGTGGGATCTGTACGACGAACTGATCAAGGGGGATGTGGGCGACATCAAGAACACCGGCGGTCGCTGGGGCGGCTCGATCTCCGCGGCCAAATTCTTGCAGCGGTTTGTCAGCGGCAAGCCGTGGGTCCATCTGGACATCGCCGGCCCCGCGTTCGCCTCGTCGAACAAGCCGCATCGTGAAGGAGGCGGCACCGGCTGCTTCGTGAAAACGCTGGTCGAGGTCGCGCGGACGTTCAGCACGTAGTGCCGCAACCGTGAGTTGATCGATCAGCACGGGCCAACCTTGCTTGTCTTCCATCCGCAGTCCGGCCTTGCCATCCGCAGGAAGTCATCGGAATACAACTTCCTGCGGATGGCAAGGCCGGACTGCGGATGAAGAACTTGGTCAAACGGACTTCATCCAGCTCGCCATGGGCGATCACACGAGTGACGCATCCAATCTGAGTTGCGGCAGTATTCGTCGGGCGATTGACTGCCTACTTGCCCTTCCAGACGCCATTGCCGGGTTGTCCGCCCCAGCCGAGCTTCTCGTGCAGCGTGGCGTAGTAGCTGTGATCGGACAGTCTCGCGAACTGAAAGTTGACCGGTGCCTTGCGGACTTCGATCCGATCGCCGCTTCGCAGTGGCAGTTTGATCTGGCCGTCGATGACCAGCGTCGCTCCGTCGGGAACCTCCGGCAACGTCATCGAGTACACGGAATCGGCGCGATCGACGAGCGGGCGGTTGGTCAGCGTGTGCGGACTGATGGGGGTGATCACG
>JANMLE010000641.1:0-2375 GCA_031372385.1 Planctomycetota bacterium
CCCGGGGTGGCCCAACCCCCGGGGTGACCCCCGCCCCCGGCTGGGGGAACCCGGCTGCGCCTACTCATCCGCGCGCCGTTTTATCCGCGCGCACCAAAACCATTGCCGCGCCAATCACACGGCCCGCGAATGAGGAGGGCTGTCGAACTGGGGAGCAAGCCTGACATCACACTCGTCCGACACGGTCGTTCGACTGAGGCGTTCAAGACTGCGGCTCGCTCCCGCACCCCAGCGATCGTAGCAACAGTGCCCGAACTGGAACGAACGGACTATGGTCGCTTCGCGGCGCGCAACTCTCAGACGTTGTTCCTGCACAGCCCTCACGATCCGATGGTGGCTCAGAAACCGCCGAGTTCCGCCGACCGACTTCACCTCGATTCGCCGTCAGTGCCCCAAGCACCGGAAAACAGTCTGACCATTGTTTCCTCTACGAGAAAAACAGTACTCCCCCTCCGACACCAGACCGATTCCCCGCGTCAATTCTCAACGGACACTTCACTTGCCAAACTCCCCCTTCAAGGGTATATTCGCCGCCAGACAAGAATGCATTACACGGCAGTTGATCTTAATCGCCACGCTCCGTAGAGTGTGGACGGGTGGTGATAGGGTAGGGGAGTTTCGGCTGTTGGGATCGCTTGCAGAAGTCATCCGGCCAATTTCTCACACGTTACACGATCGGATTTGATGAATCGTGCTGACTGCACGCGTTGGCCCGCACATGCAGTTCAGTATGAACCAGAGGCGCTTCGAGCTTGCTTGAGGCGCCTCTGGGCTTTCTTTGGCTCGTCGGAACGGATTGC
Source organism: Planctomycetota bacterium (assembly GCA_031372385.1). GTDB lineage: Bacteria > Planctomycetota > Planctomycetia > Planctomycetales > Planctomycetaceae > Schlesneria. The sequence goes on from JANMLE010000641.1 coordinate 801, forward strand.
CATGCGATCGCAAAACCCATAGTCTGCGGCCGACCTGTTTTTCCCGATGAAAGGCTGACATGACCACGGCTCCGTTTGTCCGTTTGCATCCCGACGACAACATCGCGGTCGCGTCCCGCCGCGTTCCCGAAGGAACGAAGTTCTTCCTGACGGGCGTGGATGAAGTGACCGCCCGCGAGAACATCGACATCGGACACAAGATCGCGCTGCGACCGATTGAGACAGGTCAACCGATCAAGAAATTCGGTCAGACGATCGGCTTCGCATCGACCACGATCCAGCCGGGCGACTGGGTTCACGTTCACAACGTCACAGCGGGCGACCTGAAGCTCGACTACGCCTTCTGCTCTGAGATCCCGCCCACGCCGACGCCGATCACCGGCCGGACATTTCAGGGCTATCTTCGCCCCGATGGCCGCGCGGCGACGCGCAACTATATTGGCATCGTCTCGACCGTGAACTGTTCGGCGACAACGTCGAAGTACGCCGCTCAACGGTTCGACAGGGCTTTGCTCGAAGAGTTTCCGAACGTCGATGGAGTCGTCCCGCTGATTCACAAGGGTGGCTGCGCGATGCAATTCGGCGGCGAAGATCACAAGCAACTGACGCGAACATTGGCCGGCTTCGCGAAGCATCCGAACATCGCGGCTTACATCGTGATCGGCCTCGGGTGCGAGACGGCTCAGGCGTCCTTCCTGATGGAGAACGGCGGACTGCTGCAACTCGGCGGCACCTCACAACTGCCGGGGACCAGGCCGCTCGTGATGAACATTCAGGAACAGGGGGGCGTGGCCAAGACGGTCGCCCGCGCGGTCGCCGCCATTCGCGAACTGCTGCCCGAAGTGAACAACGTCCGGCGCGTGCCGATCCCGGTGTCTGAGATCATGGTCGGCCTGAACTGCGGTGGCAGCGACGGCAACAGCGGCACGACCGCCAATCCCGCGCTGGGTTATTGCACCGATTTGCTCGTCGCGCACGGCGGCACGTCGGTCCTCGCCGAAACGCCCGAGGCGGTCGGTGGCGAGCACTTGCTCACGCGGCGATCGGCCTCACCCGAAGTGGCTCAGGCGATGCTCGATCGAATCCAGTGGTGGATCGATTACACCGCGAAGTTCGGTCAGCGGGTCGACATCAATCCGTCGGTCGGCAACAAGAAAGGCGGTCTGACCACGATCTACGAAAAGTCGCTCGGAGCCATCGCCAAGGGAGGCACGACCGCACTGAACGGAGTCTTCGAGTACGCCGAGCCGGTCACCAAGAAAGGCTTCGTCTTCATGGACACGCCCGGTTATGACCCGGCCTCCGTGACGGGACTCGTCGCGGGGGGTGCCAACGTCGTCTGCTTCACGACCGGCCGCGGAAGCTGCTTCGGCTGCAAGCCGGTTCCATCGATCAAGATTGCCACGAACACGCCGATGTATGAACGGATGGTCGACGACATGGACATCAACGCGGGCCGCATCCTCGACGGGGCCACGATCGAAGAAGTCGGCCGCGAGATTTTCGAAGAGGTCATCGCCGTCGCCAGCGGCAAGAAAACCAAGAGCGAAGCCCAGGGGATCGGCGACGAAGAGT
>JANMLE010000658.1:0-4126 GCA_031372385.1 Planctomycetota bacterium
AGATGTTCGGCCGCGAACTGATCCAGCGAAATGCTGTTGCGAAATCCAGCCCGTTGCTCCGGATGCGGTGCGGCGGTCAGAAAGCTGTAGTTGGAATCGTGGCTGGGTCCGACATCCGGATGCGACAGCCCGGAGATCACCATGAAGTCGTCGCGAAAATCCTTGAGGACTTCCAGGTACGGAGACAGCTCATAGTCCCGCCCCGCTTTCTCCGGAAAGAAGAACTCCGGATGCACTCCCAGCGGCGTGTTGATGCAGACCATGCGTCGCTTGACCGCCGGCGTGGCAGCGGCAGCCCGCCGCGTCATGACATCCAACAGAGGCAGCGCCATCGCGACACCCGCGCCGCGAAGAAAGGTTCGGCGATCAAGCTTCATGAGAAACTCCATGTCGAGTAAAGATTGGGAATCCGTCTCACAGTCAAGGCAAGGATACCGAGAACGAGGACTGATACCTGACGGCGATTCCTATTTGGACCCACCCCACAGTGGAGTTCAGCCGCGTCTCTGACGACGTGCCGTGGCGACGGAGACATCGGCTGGAGCACCTTGTTCGGCAGTCGCCAGAACGACTTGCGCGTGCAATTTCAAGCCGAGGGCTTCAACGACCTTGAGAATGGTATCGAAGTCAGGGCTGCGCTCGCCGGAGAGTGCCTTATACAAACTCTCGCGAGACAGACCCGCATCACGAGCCACCTGCGACATCCCCTTGGCACGCGCGATGTCACCCAATGCCTTGGCAAACAATGCGGCATCGCCAGGGGCCTCATCCAGGCATGCTTCCAGATAAGCCGCCATTTCTTCCGGAGTGCGAAGGTGCTCGGAAACGTCGTAACGAGTCGTGCGCGTCTTGGTCATGCCGAGTTCCTACAGATTGCGTGCGAGGCTCAACGCGGTCTTGATGTCGCGGGCCTGGCCTTGTTTGTCACCGCCAGCGAGCAGAATGACGATGTCTCGCCCCTGCTTTTTGTAATACACCCGGTAGCCGGGGCCGTAATCAATCCGCATCTCGGAAACGCCTTCACCCACGGGCTTCACGTCCCCCGGGTTCCCGGCCGCCAAACGCTCGACCCGCACCAGAATGCGAGCCCGCGCGTGGACATCGCTCAGCCCATCCAGCCAATTGACGAAGACTTCCGTTTTGCGGATTTCCATCATGAACCGGGTGTAGCCTTCCGGCTACATTCTGTCAATCGAGTGTGCTGTGTCCGTTTCAGAAGCCCAATGCCCAAGCTCAGGAGCGGTGCCAAAACCCGATCGCTGGCGCGGCCGCGCGCCGCGTCATGACATCCAGCAGAGGCAGCGCCATCGCGACACCCGCGCCGCGAAGAAAGGTTCGGCGGTCAAGCTTCATGACAAATTCCTTGTTGAGCAAAGAATGGGAATACGGCTGGACGTCCAAGTTTTACCCGCTCTTGACTGCGCCAAAAGCGGCGAAGCACGAATTCTTATGGAGTAATTCGACGTGACCAAATCCAACACGACGCAACAGGTCAAGCTGATAAGTGATAGGGCGAGGCGAGTCCTCCCGGTCGATGTACGCGAAAACCTTATCGCGATAGTCGGCACCCGCAAGAGTCGTGAGGTAATTGCCGTAGCGTTGCCACATCATTGCTTGCACTGCGGCAGTTTCGTGGAAAACGAGATCCGTGATCCAAACAATGCCTCCGGGAGCAAGGATACGGAAGAGCTTCTCGAATGCCATGCGCCAGTCATCATCGTCGCGGAGATGATGAAGTACCGCAGCAGCCAAGATTACGTCATACGCATTGTCCAAAAGTTCAACATCGCGAAAGTCACTCTTGATCGTACAAACTGACCCGGCATTGATTGCGGAGACGCGTTCTTTTGCTCGTTCCAGCATGGGGCCGCTTAGATCGAGCAAGTCGGAGTGAAAATCGTGCCCAGCGACTTCGCGAAGTCTTAGCGTGTTGTTTCCGGCACCGCATCCAACATCGAGAACCCGCCGAATCATTGGAGTGCTTGCAATCGCTGCCTCAGTGATGAGCGTCATTGCGAGTGGAGCGTCTATCGTTGCCACTTGGCCGGTTTCAAGCGTCGAGAATCGCTCGACATCGGCGTCAAAGCGATCACGAATTTCAGCGATCGTCGATTTTTGTTCGAGTTTGATTTGCATTGGCTACTGTCGGATAACAGTGAAGCCAGCCGCGTGCGAGCGATCACGGACTGACTGAACTGGGTTCCCCGCTCGCTTGGTGAATCAACGTCTCATTCCGGCTGTGGTTTGTCAATCGGCTGGAAGGCCCCGCTGGCGGCCTGGCAGAACGATGGGGGCAGAACGATGGTCTGAAAGTGGATGAATCAGAGTGCTTGTCTTCATCGTCCTGCCCCCATTGTTCTGCCACTTCCCAGCAGAGTCGCGAACTCGATGTCGTGGTGATTCAGGTTGATCATCGGCATCAACTCAGCGACAAGCGGCCTTGGCGGAAGTCGATCTCAAGCTTGTGATCGCGCAGAAAGTCCAGACCCAAGAGACCATCAATCCCCGCAGTTGGCGGGAGCGTGTGGGCGAGGACGGGCAGGTCAACTCGTACTTGGCTCAAGGCGACGATTCGTTGCAGTTTCACCAGCGGCGCAAACTCGACCCCGCTGCCGGTCGTGACTTTGACCTTCTCGGATTCGTGATTTGGGGCACAGCCAATGACGACCAAGTGTTCTGAGTTGATCATGGTGCGAGTCGCTCCGGTATCGAGCGCCAGTCGCAGGACAGCGCTTCCCCGCGAACCGAAGACCTCCACCGAGACGAAGATCAGGCCGTGACTCGCTCGAAACGATTCGCTCACAGCACCACCGCCGTGTTCTCGGGCATTTCGCCGGTGAAGAGCGTCGCATACCGAGCCGGTTTGACGGCGAGGAGATGACGATAGACCTCATCTCGGTCCTTGCTGTGGCAAATCACTTTGCCTCTGAGGACTTGAAGGTGCTCGTCAGTCTCCGGGTCGGCGATGAGTACCCATTCGTCATCGAATTGAGATTCCATTTCTTGGACCGTCATCACCTGTTCCATGATCTTGGGCCTCGTGAAGTAGAGCGTTGGGTTTGATGGGAAGTTGCGTCCCGCAGCTTGGCCTGCAGGATCGAAATGTGATCCGTATCGAGGACGAGCATCAGTAATTGTCCTCGGCGGGATGGTAGGACTTCCGGTACTCGCGTCCCAAGCGAACCATCTCATCGAACCCGGGAAACTCGGACATGGAACCTTTCATGACGTCGAGCCAGTCAGGCCGCGTGCCACTCGATTGGGCGGCGACTCTGGCCAGTTCGACCTTCACCTCGGCCAACTCACGTTCGAGGACATTCAAGCGATCCTCAACGACGGGCGATGACATGTGGCGGGACTCCTCAAAAGCGAAACGATTTTGGCCTGCATCGTTCGGTGAATCAACGTCTCATTCCGGCTTGGGTTTGTCAATTGGCTCATCACGCGGAGCGTGATGGCTACGTTACTTATTCTGAAACAGGGCGCTCTGCACGACTTCGTGGATCAGGGATCGGAAGCCGTAATTCTTGTCTCGCACGCGGGCCACAATGGTTTCGATCTCTGGGCGATCAGCTTTGGTCGGTGCTCCTCCCGTGGAGTAGGTCAACAGCTTCGTGGTCAGAGACCGGGCGAGTTGGTCCTTGTCTCGCAACAGCAACTGGCGGAACTCGTCGATGTTTTGGAACGGCTGGCCGTCTTCGGTCACGTTGGAGGGATCGACCGGCTTGCCTTTGTGGTACGGCATGCGGCGGCCATCGACCGTGACCGGACCGCCGTTGCCGGTGACTCGATACCAGTCGCGCCAGCCGCCGATGCAGTCGAAACTCTCCAGCGCGAAACCGGGCGGGTCGATCTTCGAGTGACAACTGGCGCAGGCGGGGTCCGTGCGGTGTTTGGCCAGTTGCTCGCGGATCGTCGTCGCGCCGCGAATGTCGGGGTCGATCGCTGCGACATCCCCCGGTGGCGGCGGTGGTGGCGTGCCCAAAATGCGATCGAGCACCCAGGCTCCGCGCATGACCGGCGAGGTTGTCGTGCCGTTGGCCGTCACTTTCATGACGCTGGCCATCGTCAAAACGCCGCCGCGATGACTGTCCGCCGGCAGCGGCGTCTTGTGAAACTCCCAGCC
>JANMLE010000674.1:0-2957 GCA_031372385.1 Planctomycetota bacterium
GGATCAACGGCCCCGTCTTTCTGACCCTCAACCCTCGACCTTCGACCTTCAACACCGCCATCAACCGCGTTCCCCCCCGCCAGCAGCGGGCACGGATGATCGGCCGTGTGGCATTCGAGGCTCAGTCCCTCCTGCAGCCACGCCTGAAGCTGCGGATCGTCCGGCTTGACCGAGTTGGTCATGATGCTGACCGGCGCGCGGCCGTCGATCTGTTTCAGCCGCTGCAAGATCGGACGCAGATACGCCTCGTACTTGGCCGTGTCGCGCATGTCGTCGATGGCCAGCACGACCACGCACTCGACTCCGTCCTCACCGACCCACTGCGGCGTGATGAGCTTCGGAAAATCCTTGTGCGGATACCAGACCTCGTTCGAGTCGAGATACGACAACCGGTTGCCGTCGACTGCGAGAACCAGGACGTTGGCCGCGAAGAACGCCAGAAGCGCGAAAAGGTAACGCATGAGCAGGCTCCCGCAGGGAACGGCGTCGTTGTGAAAGGGATCGCACACGGGCATCATGCCGAGCGGTTCTGTCACGGGCAATCAAAGGCAGGTTGAACCACGAAATACTCGAAAGGCACGAAAGTAGAAGACAGAACGCGGAAGACCAACGCTTTGAATTTCCTTTCGCGTCTTTCGAGCATTTCGTGGTTCACCCCTCTTCAGGTCTTTCGCTTCATGAGCATCCTCGGTCTCGACATTGGCGGCGCGAACATCAAGGGGGCGGATGAGGCTGGTCGAACACTCAGCCGTCCGTTTGCGATGTGGAAGCATCCCGAGCGGCTGGCCGACGAGTTGGCCTCAATCGTGCGTGAGTTCCCGTTGACCGAGCGCGTCGCCGTCACGATGACCGCCGAGTTGGCCGACTGCTTCGCGACGAAGAGTGAAGGAGTGCGGTTCATTCTCGCTGCAGTCGAAGCTGGCATCGCCAACATCCTTCCCCGGTGGCGTGGCGATGTCACCATGTCACCCGTCTGCGTGTGGACGACCGACGGTCGATTCGTCTCGGCAAATGAAGCTTGCGAGCAGCCGATGCTGGTCGCGGCCGCCAACTGGCATGCGCTGGCGACGTGGATCGGCCGAGCATTTCTTTCTTCCGCTCACCCCTCACCCTTCACCCTTCACCCCTCACTCCTCATCGACATCGGCACCACCACGACCGACATCATTCCGCTGATCGCCGGCGTCCCCGCATCGGTTGGACTCACCGATGTGTCGCGATTGCAGAGTGGGGAGCTGTGCTATTCCGGCGTGAAGCGGACGCCGCTGTGTGCCGTGGCTCACAGCGTCCCGTTTCGGGACGGCTACTGCACGCTGGCGGCCGAGTTGTTTGCGACGACACTCGATGTCCATCTGTTGCTCGGCGACATCGCCGAGGATGAGCTCGACCTGGACACGGCGAACGGCAAGCCGGCCACGAAAGCGGCCGCGCATGATCGCATCGCGCGGCTGCTGTGCGGAGACCGCGACGAAGTCTCGTTCGACGAAGCCGTGCTGATCGCCCGGTTCCTGGCCGATGTGCAGCGCCAGCGTTTGGCCGGTGCGTTGGAGCGGGTCGTTCAGCGTCTGCCGAGTCGCTGCGAGTCGGTCATCGTCTCCGGCTCCGGATCTTTCCTCGCCCGCCGACTGATCGCCGACAACCGCCGCCTAGCCGGGGCCAAGGTCACGTCACTAGACGAGTTGCTATCCCCCGGAATCGCAGAAGCCGCGTGCGCGTACGCGGTGGCGAGGTTGAGTGAAGAGCGAAGAGTGAAGGGTGAAGGGTGAAGCGGACTGTTCACTCTGCACCCTTCACCCTTCACCCTTCACTCTTCCCACCAACTCTGCCACGCGGGCGGCATGGGCCAAATCGGGCAGGGTCGCTTGTGCGTTGGAATCTCCGCGGAGAGCCGCGGCTAGCGTGTCGAAGAAGGGGTCGTTGGAGACCGGGTCGCTGAAGGCGGGATCGCTGAAGAGCGGGGGCCGGTTGACGGGTTCGTCGATGATCTCGCCATCGGCGGTCTTCGTGTACAGGCGGCCGGCGCGGTAGGCTCCGGCGGTCCCTTCAAGCAGCCAGCCGGTTCGCAGCGACAGCAGCGATTGAGTCTGCACTTCGATCACCGCCGAGACTCCGCCGATGAAGTCGATCACGGTCAGGAATCCCTCATCAGTTGCCGAGTCCGCGCTGCGGAATGTCCGCAGTCGGACGGACTGCGGCTCGTCGTGGACGAAGGCCAGCAGTTGATCGAGCCAGTGACAACCGAGTTCCTTCAATACCCCCTGCGGGAAGACTTCTCCGGGCAGAGACCGTTCGTGGATGGCGAGGCGGATGCGTTCAAGTTGTCCCAGTTGACCCGCGTCAAACACGGACTTGGCACACAGAAAGTCGTCCTCCCAGCGACGGGGTTCATCCACGACGGCAATGATCCCGCGTTCGGCGGCCAGCTTCGCCAGATGACGCAGGTCTTGGGGACTCGGCGCGCGGGCGAGTTCCAAGACGACATGCTTGCCAGTCCGAATCGCGGCAGCGACGAGATCGGTTGCGACGGGGCCGACGAAGAAGATCACGGACGTGCGCGGATCGTCGATCACGGCCTGAGCCGATGAATGGTTGACGCAACCATCGCGTTGGTTTGGCGAGTGCGCGGCCCCGTCCGTGGAGCAGCAGGCGGTGGCTGTGAAGTCCCGGCGCAGCGATAGTCGTTCGATCACATACTGGTGGAACGGCCCGGAACCGATCACCCCGACACCGTGCGGTTGTACATCAGTTGGCATGCTGAGCTTCGAGCGGTGACCGGATGCGAGACTTCACGCGGACCGTCTTCAATCACGTGGACCGGGTGACGCCGCCGACCTTGACCTTCAGTTTGCCGGTGCATTTGCTCCCCGGCGGCACGTTGACCTTCACGTACAACATGCCGTCGCGGTTGGCCGGTTGCTCAAACTTGGACCCGACGAAAAACGGATTCGGCGGCTTGG
>JANMLE010000695.1:0-1028 GCA_031372385.1 Planctomycetota bacterium
GGCTCCGGCCGCGTAGCTGTCGCGCGACTGGCCGCGGACCGTGACTTCCAGGGTTTCGCCGAGCAGCCCAAAGACGATGGTGTGCTCGCCAACATTGTCGCCGACCCGCAGCGCGTGGTAGCCGATTTCATTCAGCGGCCGTTGACCGGTGCGGCCTTCGCGACCGTGGACATGGCGGTCCTGACCCATCTCGTGCGCGACGATCTCGCCGAATTTCAACGCTGTCCCGCTGGGCGCGTCCTCCTTGAACCGGTGATGCCGCTCGATGATTTCCACGTCGACACCGGTCGAATGATTCCTCAGCGCACGGCCGGCATCGGCCACCAGCTTCATGGCGATGTTGACCGCCAGACTCATGCTAGGTGCCATCAGGATCGCCGCGGTCTGGGCGGCTTCTTCGACCAGTTGCCTCTGATGCGCGTTCAACCCGGTCGTGGCGACGACTAGTGGAATCCCGCGCGGCGCACACTGCTTGAGGATCGTCATGCAACCGTCGGGTGTCGAGAAGTCGATGATGACGTCCATGTGCTCGACGACGTCGGCCGAGACGATCGCGCCCAGCTTGCCGACTCCGGCCAGCTCACCGGCATCCTGCCCCAGCCTCGGGGACGACGCGGACTCGTAGGCGGCGGCGACCCTCAGCCCCTTGTCGGCCGAAGCGAGTGCGACGACCCGCTGTCCCATCCGCCCCGCCGCACCATTCACACCGATCTTCAAGACGTCTGACATGGCTGCTTCCCGACCCCAAAAAACGTTTCGTTGACTCAATTGATGCGGGCCGGTGTCGGAGAAACGCTCCCACCCCGGCGGCGGTTCGCATGATATCGAATCCTCGATCAAGAGCGAGCGTTGGGACGTGACGCGGTTTGGAGTGCGGGGAATCATCGCCGCACGCCACATCAGAACAGCCGGTTGTAGCCGTTGAGGGCCGCGACCCGGTAGGCTTCGGCCATCGTCGGGTAGTTGAATGTGGTGTTGATGAAGTACAGCAGCGTGTTGTGCGGCTTGGGCTGCGACATGATCGCCTG
>JANMLE010000704.1:0-5038 GCA_031372385.1 Planctomycetota bacterium
CTGCTCCCTGGCCGACTCGCGGATCGTGTGAAAGCCCATCTCCTTTTTCGGCGGGTCGGGCGGTGGCATAAGTTGGCGGATCGCAGCGACGAGTTGCTTGATCGCCTCGTCGTGGCTGCCGACTTTGCGTTTGAACTGATCGAGCTTGCCGGCCAAGTCCTTGTGAGCCAGCACCAATTGCCGCAGCTTCACGAACGCTCGCACCACAAACACGCTGACCTCCACCGCTCGCGGCGAGTTGAGCACGCTGGCCGCCATCACCACACCGTATCCTTGAAGACGTACGGCAAGTCCTTGCGGTGTTGGCCCCGGCCGGTCTTTAAGGACCGTTCGAGAAATTATTGTCGTGGATCGCTCCGCGATCCAACGTTCTGATCGCGGAGCGATCAGCGACAACCGAAACCATCCTCACGGCGGGATCGTGTACAACGTGTTGACCGACTTGTTGACGAGTTGGACAGCGATATCATTGCGCCGGCCACCCCGGCCAATGTTCTCACGGAATTTCAACGGACCAGGTGAATTGTGATTGCTCCGCAGCCAAATGAATCGAGTTCTGATCCCGTTCGCCCACAGCCGGCCGTGACGCAGGCTCGCGCCACGATTTCGCCGCGGGAGTTGGCGGAACGCCATCGGCAGGGGGCTGCGGATCTGATTGATGTCCGGACGCCGGTCGAGTTTCGTGAAGTGCATGTCGACTTCGCCCGCAATCTGCCGCTGGATCGTCTCGATCCGGCGACGTTAACGGTTTCCAAAGACCAGCCGTTGTATGTGATTTGCCGGTCCGGCAGCCGCGGGCAACAGGCTTGTGTCAAACTGCAGGCGGCCGGGTTCAAGGTGGTCAATGTCGAGGGGGGAACGTTGGCGTGGGATGCCGCCGGACTGCCGGTGGTGCGCGGCCAGAAGGTGATGTCTCTGGAGCGGCAGGTGCGCATCGCGGCCGGCTCGCTGGTCCTGATCGGAGTGATCCTCAGCCTGGTTGTGCATCCGTATTGGCTGGGTTTGTCGGCGTTCGTCGGTGCGGGACTCGTCTTCGCCGGCGTCACGGACACGTGTGGCATGGGGATGATCCTGGCACGCATGCCTTGGAATCAGGTCGCGATGTCGTGCTCAACGTCTGCAACATCCCCCAACGTACCGGCCTGATTTCCGACGTTGGAGTGCCAGACGGGCCTCGGGGGGGGAAACAACCAGCGGCCTTCGTCGCACATCACACCGGCGACGACGGTCGAGCTTGGGCCGTTGGGATCTGTGCGTTGTTTGGCGAGCGGCAAGTGAAAGTTTACCCCCCTACAAGCACGCAGCGCAAGCGAATGTGCCGGAAAACTCACTCGCTTGCGCTGCGTGCTTGTATGCCTATTCCTGCCGCTCTCTTGCCGACTCGTTCTTCGTTTGCCGGCAATACGGGGAGACAGAAAGAGAGAGGCAGAAAGATGAACACCGATGCCGTCTTGGCGAACTCTCGGTGGCAAGAGACGCACCCCCGTCACACGTCTTCAGCACGTTTCGGCTCCAGCGCCTTCACCGCCGCCTGCAATTCCGTCGCGATCTGTTCCCAACCAACCCGCTTGTTGGGGACTGAGGCGAACGTCAGTGGCGGGCCGATGCGGATGGTGATGGGGCGCCGCACCGGCCAGCGGGTTTCCGGACGCAGCGCCTCGAAGCAGCCGTGCAGATAACACGGCACTACCGGGACATGGGTGCCGGCCAGCATCATCCCGAGGCCGGCTTTGAACGGCAGCATTTCACCGGTCCGACTGCGCTGGCCTTCCGGGAACAGGATGTAGCAGCAGGGCTCTTCGACCAGTCGGCGTTTCAACTCGGCCAGCGCATGCGGTCCGCAGTTCTTCCGCCACATCGGCAGGGCGTTCAGCATCAAAGCGGCGAAGGCGGAGATCGCGGGGTTGGTGAAGAAGACGTCGCCGGCGGCGATCGGAAAGATCTGGTCTCGCAGTCGCGAATCGAGCGGCGCCGCCAGCACCAGCGCATCGAGGTGGCTGGAATGGTTCGCGACCAGCACGAACGGCGGATTCTTCGGCAGGTGTTCGCGGCCCTCGACCTTGAGATTGTGCCAGACTTTCAGATACATCCGCACGAACGACCACCACACCCAGTGCAGCGCGGTGGAGATCAATCCGCTTTCACGCTTCAGGCTCTTGAAGGCTTCGTCGTGCGGCAGGCCCAGATCACCGGCCGGCTTGTAGTTCCAGTCGTCCATGCGGCGATCCTTCAACTGATCGTCGTCCAGAGGCGAACCGGCTGTCCCGACCCGACTCCGACGAAGTAGTTGACATAGTGAAACACCACCGCCGCGATCGGCACAATGCTGTCAAAGCGATCGAGCAACCCGCCGTGTCCGGGGACGGTCACATCGAAGTCCCTGATCCCCAGATCACGCTTGATGGAGGAAAACATCAGGTCTCCCAATTGGCCGACGACACTGATCAGAATTCCGAGCACGACCAGATGATGCCAACTGGCCAGCACGGTCTCCCGGAACACCGACTGACCGAGAACCATCACCAACAGCGTGGTCAGAACCAGTCCGCCCAACGCTCCGGCCACCGACTTTTTCGAAGTGGTGTTCGGGCAGAGCGGATCATGTCCCAGCGCCTTCCCAATCAGATAAGCAAACAGATCGTTCATTTCGGCCGAGACCAGGACCATCAGGATCAACGGCCGGTAGTTCACGTCGTTGGCGAGGTATCCGAGATGTCCGAGACCGTGTCCGAACAGGACGAACCCCAGCACCCCGAGCGCCGTCCGCTGGATGTAACCGTGCGGCCGATCGGCGAACAGGGCCACGGTCAGGATCAGCACGATGATCAGCGGCGTCAGGGCCATGAACAGCCGGTACCAATTGTCGAACGCGGCGACGGTCACCAGGCAGATTCCCACGACGATCGTCAGGCTGATCCCCTTTTCACGGAACAGGCCGGTCGCGCGCGAGTACTCGCGGTAGCAGAGCAGGCTGAGCAATCCGACTCCCGCGATCGTCCACGCCGCGCCGAGCAGGATCGGACCGAGCACCAGCGGCACCGTGATCAGCAGCGATCGCCACCGCACCCACAGATTCTTGCGACGCGCCGCGGAGATCCGGCCGGTGGCCGCCAGCAGGCGGATGACCAGCGGCGACAACGCCAGCGCGATCACCAGCGCCGCCACGATCACGCAGGTGACCGGATGTTCCAAGGCCCGCGACGGACTGAACAGCCGTTCGAATGCAGTCATGGCAAATCCTTGAGTCTCGTGGCTTCCAGAAAGGAGTTCAAAGTGAGAAGTGATCAGTTCAAAGTTCAAAGTGAAGGCAGGAACGGCGTCGGCAATCGTGCCTGTCTTTCCTTTTGCACTTTGCACTGATCACTTCTCACTTTGCACTATTCCATCTCCCTCCACTGTTTCCCGGCGAATCATGCCGGTCCCGCTACCGTCCGGCAACAGCGGATGATTTCGCGTCCGGCAACGCCCGCGATTTGCATGATCCGCCGAATCAACCTGGCAGAGTTCAGCCACGCTTGACGTGAACGACAAAAGTCCTCGTAGCACGGACGCCTCGTCCGTGCGTCTGAAATCGCCCATGACCTTCGCGCACGGATGAGGCGTCCGTGCTACGAAACGCTGTCCAAGCGACTTTTGTCGGTCACGTCACGCTTACCCTGCGGCATCGGGCTGGCTACACTGTTCCGGCGTTGGGACATGGCGGGGCTGACAGAGATGTCTGCCCCCTCTTTTTGCGCGGCGTCCCACGCGGGTTGTCCCTTCAGAAAAGAGTGCATCGTGACTGTCACGTCTGTTGTCGGGTTGCAGTGGGGCGACGAAGCCAAGGGCAAAATTGTCGACATCCTGACCGATTCGCACCAAGTGGTCGTCCGGTATCAGGGAGGTAACAACGCCGGCCACACCGTCAAGTTCGACGGTGAGACCTACAAGCTGTCGCTGTTACCGACCGGGATCTTGCGCCCCGGTGTGACGGCGGTGATCGGCAACGGACTGGTGGTCAACCCCGAAGCCCTGCTGAAAGAGATCGCGTCGCTCACCGAACGGGGCATCCCGATCAGCGGCGGCAACCTGCTGGTCAGCGATCGGGCGCACGTGATCCTGCCGTATCACGTCGTCGAGGACGGGGTCTACGAAAAGCGGCGCGGCGAGCAGGCGATCGGCACGACGGGACGCGGCATCGGCACCTGTTACCGCGACAAGGCGCTCCGTTCGCACGCGATCCGCATCGGCGACCTGTACCATCCGGTCTCGTTCCGCGCGCGGCTGAACGACATCGTCGAGGCGAAGAACCTGATGCTGCGGGCGCTCGATCCGACGGTCGACCTGCTGAATGCCGACGCGATCTTCGCCGACTACTCGCGCTACGCGGAACAGATCAAGCCGCATGTCACCGACACCACTGCTTGGCTGCATCGCGCCGTCCGGGCCGGCGCAAACATCCTGTTCGAGGGAGCCCAGGGCAGTCTGCTCGACGTCGATCATGGAACGTTCCCGTACGTAACCAGTTCGAACAGTTCGTCGGCGGGAATCCACAGCGGCAGCGGCGTGCCCGAGCGGGAGATCGATCGCATGATCGGCGTCGTGAAGGCGTACACGACACGAGTCGGCGGCGGCCCGTTCCCGACCGAACTCAACAACACCACCGGCCAGCACATTCGCGACATCGGACACGAATACGGCACGGTGACCGGACGTCCGCGCCGTTGCGGCTGGCTGGACGGCGTCGCCACCGCGTACGGGGCGCGCATCTGCGGCGTCGACGAAATCGCCGTGATGTTGCTCGACGTGCTCGCGCAACTCGACGAAGTCTGCATCTGCGAGGCGTATGAAATCCGCGGCGAACGGACCACCGACTTCCCGTCGCATGTCGAAGACCTGGAAGTCGCCAAGCCACTCGACCGCCGCATCCCGGGTTGGAAGCAGGACATCACGGGAGCCCGCAAGTTGAGCGATCTACCCGCCGGTGCCCGCCACTACGTCGATGCGATCAGCGAACTGATGGGCCTCCCCGTGAAGTTCATCAGCATCGGCCCGGACC
>JANMLE010000725.1:0-3182 GCA_031372385.1 Planctomycetota bacterium
CTCGGTCATGTTCGCCAGCACGGGGACGGGCACCGCCTCGGCGAACCGCCGGAAGTGATCGGGCTCGGTGAGCGCTTCGGCGAAGATCAGGTCGGCGCCCGCTTCGACGTAGCGCGACGCCCGTTCGATGGCCGCCTCCAATCCTTCACCCGCGGCGGCATCGGTGCGGGCCATGATGACCAGGCCGGAGTCCGTTCTGGCATCCACGGCCGCCTTCAACCGTCCGATCATGACGTCGGTCGTGACGAGTTGCTTGCCCGGCCGATGGCCGCAGCGTTTGGCCTCGATCTGATCTTCGAGATGAATCGCCGCCACGCCGGCGCGCGACATCTCACGCACCGTGCGGGCGATCGTGAGCGGGCTTCCCCAGCCGGTGTCGCAATCGACGAGCAGCGGCAGGCTGGTCGCGGCCGTAATCCGGCGGGCATCATCGAGCACATCACTGAGTGAAGTCATCCCGAGATCGGGGAGCCCGAACGAGGCGTTCGCCACGCCCGCTCCGGAGAGGTACAACGCCCGAAATCCCGCCCGCTCGGCCAGCCGCGCGCAGTAGGCATTGATCACCCCCACGACCTGCAACGGCCGCTCGGCGTCGATCGCCATTCGAAACCGTTGACCGGGAGACTCCAGCATCTGTTGACTCCACTGACCGGGGGACCGTGCGCGACCGAACAAGGTAAACGCGCCGAGCGTGTGATTTTTTCGCCACCGGGCTTGTCCCGGTGGTTCAGCGGCCTCTGCCCTACTCGAAACTCTCGAAGAATTGAGTAGCGCAGAGGCCGTTGAACCACCGACGCAAGGTCGGTGGCGAAAAAATCACAGCCTCGACGCAGAATTCACTCTGACACAGTCGCGACGAAATCACCACTGAACGGCTCACGGGTTCCGGTCGACGAACGGGACGGATTGCCGGGCGCGAATCAGCGCCGAGCGCGACGTTTCGGCATGACCGGCGCCATACCGCTCACATCACCGAGAAGTAGTTCTCGCAGGCGAAGTCGATCGCCTCGGGGGTGAGCCGCACCGGCTGGCCGAGATACTGGCAGTAGAACTTGACCTGCAGCAGCAGATCGCGGGGCTGGCAGGCGCGCAGCGGCCGTTTCACCGGCGCGTAATGCTTGGCCAGCAGGTAATCGACGGCACGCTTCTCGTAGCCCAGGCCGATCTGGTGGCTGACCATCGCGAACAGCTTGTGAAACTCTTCCAGCGTCGGATCGGGCACGGGGATCTTGTAGGGAATCCGCCGCAGGAAAGCGGCGTCGACCAAGTCGCGCGGTTCGAGGTTCGTCGAGAAGATGATGATCTGGTCGAACGGAACCTGGATCCGTTTGCCGCACGGGACACTCAGATAGTCGTGCCGCTGTGCCAGCGGCACGCTCCAGCGGTTGAGCAATTCGACCACGGGCATGCGCTGCCGGCCGAAGTCGTCGATCACGAGCGTCCCGCAGTTGCTCTTCAACTGCATCGGGGCTTCGCAAATTTTCGACGCCTGGTTCTGCCGGACCTCCAGATCCTCCATCGTCAGTTCACCACCGGCGATGACAGTCGGACGGCGGACCCTGATCCAGCGTGAATCGACATGTGAGTCATTCATCAGCCCGGCGGACGATGCCGGGCCGTCGTCCACGCGTTCGTGAATCACCGGATCGAAGACCCGAATGATGTCTCCTTCGATCCCGATCGCCTTGGGAATGTAGATGGTGGAACCGAAGCAATGGGTGATCCGTTCGGCGATGCTGGTCTTGCCGTTGCCGGCGGGCCCGAACAGGAACATGCCGCGGCCGGAATTGATCGCCGGTCCCAGCCGGCGCAGCATGGTCTCGTTGACGACCAGGTCGGCGAACGCGCGCTTCAGATCCGCGGACGTCGCAGTGAAGTTGGTGATCGTCTGCGCCTTGACCGACCGGACGTAGTCGCTCAGCGAGACGGGCGCCGCCCCAAAATAGGTGCATTCCTCGCTGTACCGCCGGGCCCGTTCACGTCCGGTATCCGTCAGGATGTACTCGTAGTCGCCCATCGACGTGGAATTGCGGTAGGCCACCAATTGCAGCGTCTTGAGGTCGTTGAATAGGGGAGCCAGCAAACCAAACGGAAGGCAGAGGCTGCGGGCGATGCGGCGACCTTCCGTCGATCCGCGCGCCAGCAGGTACTTCAGGATCAGCCGTTCGATTTCCTCGGGGGTCAGCCCGATCTGTTCGATCCGCTCAGGCTCGCGCGGAATGAACGTCGGCGACGGTGGCGGCTTGGCGGATTCCGTGGTCAACGACGCCAGCAACATCTGGGTCGTGCCGAGCGCATCCAATGGTGACGACCCGGAAGCGGGTTTCGCACCCCCGTCAGCAGTCGACTTCTTGTCGGACTGTTCGTTGGGGCCGACCGCAAGCTCCGCCATCAGGTCTATCGGGGAATACCCGCGCGACGAATCACTCATGGGGAATGCTGTTGAATGTCATGGGGTGCGGTCAGAGAGCTTCAGCGGACGACAAGTGACGCCGCCGGAATGCAACGCGCGCGGAACGTAGCAGTTGGGTCGAAACGTGTAAATGTGTGATGGCCCGCGGACTCAGGTAGTCGGCAGGAAGTGATCGACCCGTAGGACGGATTTCCTGCGGCCGGCCTCACAGCGAGATCCGCCGCGGTCGGCGGATCACTAGCGCCTGGCTGAGAAGCTGCGAGCCGATCGCCGCGAGGCCCAGGTTTTCCAGGCAGAATCGGGTGAACTCGACACACGGTGAGACCAGCACGGCCGGAAAGGAATCGGACAACCAATGCGCGGTGAGTAGGAACGCGACCGGGAAGATCGACATCACGCAGACGGTCGCACCCAGTCCCGCGACCATCCAGCGCGTCCGGCCCGGTTCGGCGTCGAACACCTTGGACAACGGCAGCGTCGCCAGCAGCATCCCGATGCTCGGCAGCAGACAGACCGGATACCACACGGTGGCGATCAGGAACGACAGCGCGACCGACAACGAGCCCGCCACGAGCAGTGATGTCCGCCGCTCGTCGTCGCTCAATGCCAGCCTTCCAAACCGGTTCGTAAACAGCACCAGGTTGAACAGCGGATTGCCGAGCCAACTCGACACGGCAAACACCGCATACGCCACCAGCACCGGGACGATGAACAGCGTCCATTCCGGATGTTGTTGCAGCAGGCCCAACAGGAACCGGTAGAGCAGATA
>JANMLE010000727.1:0-3825 GCA_031372385.1 Planctomycetota bacterium
CGCTGGGTGAGAGTAGGTCCAACCCTATGCTCGCCGGACTCGTCGATGAGTTGAAGCGAAAGCAACTCGCCGTCGAAAGCGCCGGGGCCATGTGCGTCTTCATCGAAGGAAACGAGGCACCGTTCTTGGTGCAGAAGGCGGACGGTGCGTTCACGTATGCCACCACGGATCTGGCGACAATCCGCCATCGCGTCGAGACACTGCACGCCGACGCCAGCCTGTATGTCGTCGACGCGCGGCAGAGCGAGCACTTTCAACTGCTGTTCGCGGTGGCGCGGAAGATGGGTTACGACCAGACGGAGTTCCGTCACGTCAGCTTCGGCACGGTGCTGGGAGACGATCGCCGGCCGTTCAAAACCCGTTCCGGCGACACCGTCGGACTCGAAAGCCTGCTGGACGAAGCGGTCCAAAACGCCCGCCAGATTGTCGACGAAAACAGTTCGCATCTGAGCGAGGAGGACCGCGCGCGGGTGGCGGAACTCGTCGGCATGGGCGCGATCATCTACGTCGACCTGCATCACAACCGCGACAGCGACTACGTCTTCAGTTGGGACAAGATGCTCGCCACGACCGGTGACACGGCGACGTACATTCAATACGCCTACGCCCGGGTCAACGGCATCCTGCGCAAGGGGGACATTGACGCCGCTTCGCTCCGACAGGGGAACCATCCGATTGTTCTCGGCACGCCGTGCGAGCGGGTGCTGGCCCTGCAATTGAACCGGTTCGCGCAGGCTGTCGCCGACGTCGCCGTCGACTACCGGCCGAACCTGCTCACCCAGTACCTGTTCGAAACCGCTCAGATCTTCGCCCAGTTCTTCGACCAGTGCCCAGTGCTGAGGGAAGCCGACATCGAAGTTCGCACCAGTCGGCTGCTGCTGTGCGACGCCACGGCCCGAGTTCTCAAACAGGGCCTCGGCCTGCTGGGAATTGGCGTGGCCGAGCAGATGTGATCGACGTGGCTCGTCAATCACTGCCGTAGCATGGACGCCTCGTCCGTGCGGCCCAATTCCACAGAAGGCCACTCTTGGCCGCACGGACGAGGCGTCCATGCTACGGGGCCGGCCTACTTGCTCGGCAGCCGCACGGTGCCGTCCCAGTTCGCCGGTGCGGTGCGGTTGTTCAGGACGATGTGTTGCATCAGGAAATCCTGCGCCCGGTCGTTGGCCGGCATGCCGTGCAAACAGCGGTAGGCCTGATCCCACCGGCCGGCGATGAAGTGTTGAACGCCCTGCTCGTACTCGTCGACCATCGCGTCGGTCAGTTCGGGGTCGTCGGCCAGCGACGGCAGCAGCTCGCTGACGATGACCGGCGTCTCCATGCCATACGGCAGCAGCCGGGCCAGAGTGCGCAACCGGCCCTCGCTGGCGGGAAGCCGCAAGCGGGCGATCTTGGCCGTGGCTTCGTCCAGCACGATCGGCACACGGAGTTGCTTGGTCATGCTTTCCAACCTGCTGGCCAGGTTGACGACCGGTCCGAAGACGGTGACTTTGACCTGCTCGGACGTGCCGATCTTACCCGCGACGGCGCGGCCGTGGGCGATGCCGATCCCCATCGCGAAGTCGGACAGCGGGTGATTTTTCATGGCGGCCGCCTTGGCGAAAGCGGCGCGGATGCCGAGCGCCGCGCGGCAGCATTGCACCGCGGCATCGGGCGACGGGAACGGCCAACCCCAGAAGCCCAGCGTCGCGTCCCCCTGAAAGTCACCGGTCACTCCGCCGTGTTCGAGGATGTGATGCGTCATCACTCCCAGTGCGCGGCTGACCCGTTCCAGCAGGCCGATCAGGTCGCCCGCTTCGATTTCGGCGCGCTGGCTGAAGCCGCGCAGGTCGCAGAACATCACGGTGATGTCGCATTCACTTGGTTCGAGCAGCGTGGTGTCGAGTTCATCGCCCAGCGCGGCCAGGACCGGCGGGGCGAAGAACTGCCGCAGGCCGGCCTTCTGCCGCTCCAACCGCCGGGCGCGTACCACCGAGCTGATGATTTCGGCCACCAGTTCGGTGAATTTCACGTCCGCCTCAAGTTGCAATGCGTCGGACAACGTCGTGCCGGGGACGAACGTCTTGCCCATGTGTCCCGCGATGTACAGGCCCGTCGGTGCGGTCGCCAAGCCGGGGACGGGCGTGCAATAGGCCCAGTCAAACTCCTGCGTCAATGTCTGCTCGTTCTGTTGCGCGATCCCCTTTTCCCAGATGTGCAGGACGCTGGCATGCCGCCGATCGAGCGCCTCTTCAACGAGTCGCCGGCTGGGGTGGAACGTGCCCGCCGTCTCGCGCCGGCGTTCCCAGTGCAGCATCTGAATTTCTTCGCCGCCGCTTGTCGCCACGATGGCGACCGCCTCGGCGTGGACGACCCCCTTCAGCATCAGGTTGACCAGCCGGTGAAACAGTTCGTTGTCGTTGCGTGCGCCGGAGATGACCTCGGGCAGATGCGTCAGGACTTCGATCCGGTTCTCGGGATCTTGGTAGCGGATCTTGCGCAATTCCTGCGGCTTGAACGCGACCTCTTCCACCGGCTGAGCCAGGCTGGTCCCATCCTGTTCGGCCTCGGCCAGGTGGAACGACGTCGTCCCGATCACGAAGTGCTGACCGACCTCAACGCGGCACGAATCAACCGCCTCGCCACCGAAGAAAAGAGGATTGCGCGCGGAGGGCAACCGCGTCAGTTGGACGTGGCCGGGCCGGACATCCAACTGCACATGGCTGCGGGAAATCAGCCCGTCCCACGGCACCGGCAACTCAGCGGCGTCGCGGCCGATCACCAGGCGCATGCCCGAAGACAACCGATGACGCCGCGTCTGCGACGGCTTCGCCCCCTGCACGATCAGTTCAAGCACTGTCGCCCCCCTTGCTGGTCAGCGATGTCAGCGGGGCCGTCAACGACGTGCGTCGGCGGCGGCGACCGAAGCGCAGCCAGCGCGGTCCGCGGTCGCTCAGCACGATCACGATCAGCCACCACGAACCGGCGACCAGTCCCAGCACCAGTAGCAGCGCGCCGATCGCTGAGGAGACCATGCGCGACTGCAGATCTTCGACCGCCTTCAACACCGCGTCCTTGCGTTCCTGCACGACGGCTACCCAGCCCGTGTCACCGACGGAGCTGAATGCCGCGAGCCAGACACCGCCATAGTTCGCCGCGTCCATCTGACCGACCGGGTCGACATAGTGGCGCGTGCGATCGAATTCATACGTTGAATCCCCCGAGCGCGAATTCTTGACGAACTGTTCCAAGTCATCAATCACGTCCTTGTCGGCCACCCCCAGCAGGC
Source organism: Planctomycetota bacterium (assembly GCA_031372385.1). GTDB lineage: Bacteria > Planctomycetota > Planctomycetia > Planctomycetales > Planctomycetaceae > Schlesneria. The sequence continues at coordinate 3,269 of JANMLE010000727.1, forward strand.
GGAGCTTGGCGAATTCAGGAGCCTTCATCCGCGCGAGGTGCTCGTCGGTCATCCAGTCGTGGGCGAGCAGATTCCACTGCCGGTGACCATCCAGATCCCGGCTGTCGACAATGGCGAACTTCCGTCCGACGCCATCGGACCGCTGTGATCGCAGGCTCTTCTCGTAGTCCTGCAGCAGGCTGCTGAGCGACAGGGTTCGCGCCAGCACGCCGATCACGCGCATGTCGTCATTCACCGCAAACACCGGCACGGATAACGCCACGACGTACCGGCCGGTCGATGTGCCGCGATACGCGATCGACACGTGACGCTCGCGAATCTGATGCACGTCGACGGGGATGTCGTCAGGGGGATAGTCGAACCCGCCGCCGTGGAAGTAGTCGCGGAACGACCAGTTCTGATCGAGCGTCGCCGACAACGGGTCGCGCCAACGCTGGTATCCCCCGGCGTCGAGCAAAAACCAACTGGCATCGTCGGACCGGCCGAGTGACCGGCGATGCCGGTCGCTCTTGGCTTTCAGGCGGTCCAGCAGTTTCATCATCGGCTGCCGCTCGTCC
>JANMLE010000735.1:0-1665 GCA_031372385.1 Planctomycetota bacterium
GGCCCGGGCGGGGTCGCCCGGGCCCCCGGTATGCCCGGCGCCCCCCCCGACGGGACGGTCTGAACGGGTGAGATCTCAGCGCGCGAACCAAGTCTTCGCCAGCGGATCGGTCTTGTAGAACTCGAGCATCACCTTCGCGACCTTTTCGCGGCCCGCTTCCGAGGGATGCGTGCCGTCGCCGGCCAGGTCGTCGCGGTTGTAGACGAGTTTGTCGCTCGTGCGCGGTATCGTGCCGTCGGCCCACAGGTACGGACCCCACAACAGCAGCGGGGCCTTCACCGCACCTTTGTCGGCATTGAAGTTCAACGCGGCGTCCCCCTTGATCTGGTCTTGAATCAGCCACCGCACGGGAAACGCCGACTCGTAGGCATACGGCTCGGGGTTTAATTGTCCGGTGGCATAGCCGCCGTAAATGCGGCTCGACAGATAGACGATCCGCAAATTGGGAAAGCGGGTCTTCGCGTTTTGAATCACGGCCAGAGTGTCGCGCTGCAGCGTCTTGCCGTGATCGGTCAATTCGCCGCGCGGCCCCACATTGGCCAGTTTGATCCAAGCGGCCTGCACCTGCTTCGGTGAGACACGAGCCTGAGCGATCCGCTGCTCGGCGACCGTCCAAGGCTGCCCGGCGGGGGGAGCCCATTGTGCCATCGCCTGGCCTCCCTGGGCACAGTCGACGATCGTCAGCTTGGCGGACTTGGCTGGGTCGGCATCGGCGATCTGCTTGAACTTGGAAAACTCCTGCGTCGCATTCGACATGCTGATCGAAACGAAGACGATCCGTCCGTCCGCGGCCGGCTGCCCCTCGGCATTCAGTGGCTGAATGCGCGCCAGTTCGGATTCGGCAGCGCGTCGGTGCGCAGCGGGGGGCGAGTTGCTTCCACCACCGTACAGCCCGCCATCCTCGTTCTTGTAGCGGTCATCCGCGGTCATCTCGTTGAGCGGCTTCTGGCCGATGCTCTCACGCGGTGCGGCCGGTTCGCGCTGAGGTCCGTTTTGAGGTTTGTTGCCATCCGCGGCCCGCCGTGCGGCAATCGCCTTCTGCAAAAAGGCTTCTTCGTCGGCGGTCAACTTCCCGCCACGCTCCCTCTTCTGAAAGAGCGTTCGCGCCCGCTCGAAGTCGATCGCCTCCGGCTGCTTCTCGGTCAGTTTGTCGTTGGGTTTCTGGTTGGGTTTGTCAGCCTGAGCCGACACTGCGGCAGGAGTCAGCAGCAGCGTGATCAACACGACCATCGGCCCAAGCACAGCGAGAACGGACAGCGTCGGACGTCGAGTCATGACGAGACCTGATTTCTTTCGGATGAGGAAGCGTTGTCGGGCAACCAAACAACTCGCGGTGAACGACGGCTCTTCACGTGCCGGCAATTGTTCCCGTTACGCTGAAAAAAAGCCACAACCGTCACCCGCAATGCCATAGCCCGGATGATTCATGGCGTCGTCGCCGAGTTCGCAAGAACTCAGGTCGTGGTCCAATGTTCCGCTGAATCCTTGCGAATTCAGCGACGAACAGCGTGTCAGTCGAGCCGCGACCGTGAGGGAGCGGTCAAGTCCTTGCAGACCGTTCCCTTACGGTCACGGCTCTTTGAGGGCCATGAATCATCCGGGATAGGAACTCAGACGTTTCCGACAGAAGTGGTGAGCCGGGCGGCGTCAGCCCCCGGACTCTTG
>JANMLE010000741.1:0-3040 GCA_031372385.1 Planctomycetota bacterium
CGGCCTCGATCGTCGTGACTTTTTTCGGAGGGGGTCGCTCGGCCTGGCGGCCGGGCTCGGGGTGTTGACGCTGGCTGGCGACGCGCAGCCGACGGAAGCGAGCGGCAAGGCGGAGGACTTTCTCACGGCGAACAGCGTCGAGATCGCGCCGGCCGCTCTGCCGAAGAAGTTCCTGCCGACGGAGGACAACATCCTCGGTCCGTACCACCGCAAGGGCGCGCCGTTCCGCGGCATGATCACGCCGCCGCTCGAACCGGGTGATGTGCTCGTGGTGCGCGGCCGGGTCTGGGGCTTCGATTCCAAACAACCGCTGGCGGGCGCGACGCTGGACGTCTGGCAGGCAAACGCCGAGGGCCGCTACGACAACGATGATCCCAAGAACCCGCCGAAGAAAGGGATCTTCCACAATCGCGCGCGGCTCGTCACCGACGAAACCGGCTACTACGAATACCAGACGATCAAACCGGGCCGTTACAAGATCGGTCCCGAACTCTGGCGGCCGGCGCACATTCACTACCTGGTCACCGCGACCGGCTACAAGTCGCTGGTCACCCAGATGTACTTCGAAGGCGATCCGGAAAATGCCAAGGACCAGTTCATCAAGCCATCGCTGATCATCGCGCCCGAAACGGTCCGCGTACGCAACGGTCAATACCTTCTCGGCACATTCGACATCGTCCTCGCGCGGGCCTCCTGACAGGACCGTCAACACGGTCACTCGTCCTGCCGACGATCGCGTTGAAGCTATTCACCAGTTGAAAGACGTGGGGTACGTTTCCAGCGTGCCCGTTTTCCGCGGGAAATGAGCACGATTAAATCGTACTCCACGAGTTGTTCAACAGGCTGCTATGGGGCGTCCTTCTTCGCGGGAAGACTGACAATCTTCGTCGCCCCCTGGCCCGGCGCGAGTTCATACCGCACCCGAACACCCACCTTCAGTTCCTTCCGTTCGGCCGGCACCTCGCCCTTGTCCGTGAGCCGCGCGTACTTCGTGTCCGCATCGGTGGTGATGAGTCTGCCGTCCTCGAACGCGATCGCCTTGTCTGCCACCTCTTCGATGACACCTTCCGATTGGGAACGAGATTCCGCTTGAGTACCGGCGTGGTATTCATCGGGGTCCGACAAGAGCCGCTGCAACGCCCACCATTCGGGCGTCGTCGCTTTCCATGCGATCGTACGCTTGGTCACATCGCCCAGCGGCATGTCAGCGAGCGGGAAATTCTCCGGCGTCCGACCCAGACCGCGCGCTGATTGAAACTCAGCTCGATTGGGCTCGTGACAATTGGTGCAGCGCAGCAGCGGTTGTGCGTGCGCGCCGGGAAACGGTCGACCGGCGGCTTCGTCGGCCGATTCCATCGGATCAAAAGGGTGTACGAGGAAGCCGGTCTTCAAGTCGCTGTCGGTCTTCGTCGAAGCAATCAAACCGCCGGCCTTCGCCGCAAATAAGTTCGGACGCGAGAGCCGGAACTCGAAGAACGTTTCGTCGCCACGCGTCGCTCCGATGACTCGCAGTTGCACGCTCTCGATCAGGTTGGACGCGACGACTCGATGCCCCGAGTCGATCACCATCGCGCGGCGGACAAGAGCCAGTTGTGTCCCCTGCGGAAACGCCGGGAGCTGCTTCAAGTAGTCAGCGACCCCGGCTCGTCCATTCGGCAGACGCACAAAGACAGCGAAGACCGAATTCGTGAAGGGGTTCTCGCCGCGCAAGTGCTGCGGAGCGGTGCGGTCATCAACGCGACCGATGCACGCCCAAGGTCCGTTCGGATCAAACAAGTCGGGAGGCAAGTACGGTCGCTCGCGCTGTTGCCCATCGAAGCTCTTCGCAAACTGACCGCTCGCGACAGCCGCTGCGTAGTTGTCAGGCAAGTTCTGAATCGCCAGTGGTTCAAGCTCCAAGCGCCGGATCGCGGACGCCAACGCCGTTCGCAGACGTTTTACAGCTTCTTTCGCGTCCGCCTCATCGAGCTTCGGTTCTCCCGCGAAGCGACCGTGGGGCGCCCCTTCCGCCCAATTGAAGACGAGCCACAAATCTCGCTGCATCATCGCTCGCTTCAGCGGTTCGTTGATGAGCCGCTCGCCGTTCGCCAAGAACTCCGTCAGCACGCCCATCGCCTTCTGATGCGACTGCGGTTCCAACAAGTGCTTCGACTCAGACCACAGCACCGGCTCCAAGCGATCGCGCCCATACTCGCGCGCATCCGGCCCGCGCCTCACAAACAACGCCTCGTGCATCCGATTCCAAAGATGCTCCGGCTCCGCGTGATAGATCGCCTTCGTGGAGACTGCGCTCGCCGGCTTCGCATCCTGCTTCTCGTCCTCGCCGCGAACTCGTTGAATGCCGCTGCACTTCGCATCCTTGTCGAACATCACGATCAACGTGTGACCGTCGCCGAGCGTGATCTGATGCGTGACCTTCCCGCCCTCGACGGTCTTGCGAGTCTTCAACTCCTGCTGCTTGACGATCTCCCAGAACTGCGGCTCGGTCATGTCGAGCGACAAGCCATGCAGCTTCGGATACGGCTTGAGAAAATCGAGGCCACCTTTCTCGTTCCCCAGCGGACCTTGGGAACGAGGAGACAGCACATCGAGGATTGCTTGCGGGAGTGTTTCATCCGGCTTCAGCTCGGTGATGACTGTCTCCCGCACAGACGCAGGATTCGTGAAGTCGTAGCGGCGAATGGATTCCTTCTGATCGGCTCCCTTTTGGGCAACCCACAGCACCGTGCCACCGCGCATCCAGGCGGCGATCCAGGAGTCGTAGTCGTCGGGCAACGGAACGGGATGCGGCTTGCGTGGCGCGGGCTTGTTGGCATCGGTTGTTCCGGACGAGAGGTGGGCTTCATTCACGATCCGCTCGCCGATCGGTCGCCGCGTCACGACGAACGTCGTGTTGCCGCCGAGGTTGTATTGCCCCGGATTCTTTGCCGTGCGCGGCTTCTTCGCGGCATCAGGATCGACTGGCAACACGCGGAACTTCGTTGGCCCCGATGTCAGCGACCCGCTGAAGGACTCGAAGCCGGACCGCTCGGCGAGTCGC
>JANMLE010000747.1:0-3790 GCA_031372385.1 Planctomycetota bacterium
CTTCGGAACGCACCGGTGGACGTTTGGCCATTTCAACGACGGTGCGTTCCGAAGACTCCACGCACCCTACGCGACTGCCTGCGGATCGAATTGCCCCAGTTGGAGAGAGCCGATGATTGCCACAGAACTTGAACCGCTGGAAACTCTGGCGGACTTGATGGAGCAACTGGGCAATGTGCAACTTGAACGGATTCGACTCCACCCATTTCCCGGCACGGCCACCATTGACGATGTATTGCGACTGTGCGATCGCGAACCGAAGTGTCTGTGCGAACTGGTCGATGGCGTCCTGGTGGAGAAGGTCATGGGAGCTCCGGAATCGCGACTGGCCGCACGGCTCATTCATGTCCTGCAAAGCTATCTCGACGAACATGACCTCGGCATCCTCACGGGAGCCGATGGACCATTGCAGATTCTTGCCGATCAGGTCCGCTTCCCCGACGTGGCCTTCATCGGCTACGACCGCATTCCAGAAGGTGCCGATCCGGCTACGCCGGTACCCGACTGGATTCCGTCGCTCGCCGTCGAGGTTCTCAGCCCCAGCAACACCAAGGCCGAGATGGCCCGCAAGCTGCGAGACTACTTCGAGGCGGGAGTCGAACTCGTCTGGTATGTCGATCCGACCGACCGCACCGTCCGCGTCTACCACTCCCCGGAAGCCGTCGTCACGCTGACCGAAGCCGACGACCTCGACGGCGAACAAATCCTGCCCGGCTTCCGCCTCTCGACCCGCGACTGGTTCGACCGAGCCTCCCGCATCCGCCGGAACGCTTGAAATCCGGTCAATCAACTCGGCATCGACCGCAAACGCCTCACCAACAAGTTCCAAGGCCGAGACTTCCGCCTGACCGATGTGAGCGGGAATGTGATCGAGAAGATTTTGGCGTAGCGAAGTTGGCGGACGGGGTTCACAATACCCAACACGCACATCATGGGATTACAAAACAGATCCCGAGAAATGTGGCGTGATGGAGTATTTCATGGAATCGGCAACGACAGTCAATACAGATGAAACCGCCAATGTTTCAATTTCAGCGTGGAACCGGGCAGTTGAAGATCGGCTGAATCTACCGACACGATGGACCAGCGAGCTAAAGAAACGATCAGGAGCGACAAATCTCGAAGGATTGCCGGTTTATTTCGACTTCCAATGGCGAGTAGTATTTAAGCATGGCCGAACGACGTTGAAGAACGGAAAGAGTCTTGCATCGGCAGTGAAGCGTGACTGCCCATCAAACTTGCACCCCGCCATCTTGCTGACGACGCGCGATGACCATGACGAAGGACCGATCGTGACATCGAGCCATTTCGTCGTTGTGGTACATGTCCAAAGCTTCCTGGATCAAGGTTCTCCGGATGCTGTCGCAACGTATTTCGCTCGCGTATCGAAGACTCGCGTCACCAGCTTGAGTAAGCTCCGCGAAATCTGGGATAAGCCTGAGGTTCGAGACTTCGTACTCAACAACCTGACCAGCAAGGACATTCAAGATTGGGTCACAACCAACGCTGAGGCTCTGCGATCACTGGCCGAAACCGTAAGGACGCGTGCATTTGAAGATCTATTACGGGTTCTCGAAATTGACGACGTTGTCCGCATCTTGAACTGGTTCGCCAAGGGAACTCCGAAATGTTCTGCGGCAGAAGTAGTCGCACGAATTCGCGACGACGACCTTCCGACGTTTCACACTCTTTTCGGAGTTGCAAGACTGAAAAAGGTTGTGGATAAGTGGAAGTCCCAAATCTCAAACGCGTCAGAGGAGTATTGGCAGCAAGAGTTCACAACGCATTCATTCGCACTCGCACACCTGTTTTCGTTTCCCGTGATCGTTCAGGAAACAAAGGCAAACGTCGGCGGTAAGTCGTTCGACAACAAAGGTTCGAATCTGGTGGATTTTCTTCTGAAGAACGAGTTGACGAACAATGCGGTTCTGCTCGAAATCAAGACGCCTGCGACGTTGCTCCTCGCAGGAAAATATCGAAACGTGGTCAATGTGTCATCGGAACTGTCCGGGGCATGCTTGCAAGTCGCGAATTATCGGCAGAGCTTGGTAGAACACTACGCCTCGCTCAGCCTGAACTATCGTCCGCGACAGCTCACGCCATTCGATCCTCCGGCTGTCGTCATCATCGGGAGTACGAATCAGCTCAAGGATGACGGCACCGAGTCCAGTGATGGCCCCGATAAGATGAGGTCGTTCGAACTCTTTCGCGCCGGTCAGCGACGTATTGAAGTCATTACGTTTGATGAGCTGTTCCGACGATTGGAGAACCTGCTGACTGCACTCTCTGAGATTGAGTCCGACAAGGACGAGTTCGCTGACGTTGAACTCCCCGCGTTCTTCGAATGAGTCCATGCTGCACCCGCGTCGGCTGGATACGCAGGAGTGCCTGATCCCGGATTGTGTGTTCCGGGATGGAGTGGCAGCGGAGGGGAGGATCGCATGGCACGGCAGCCTCGACTGAACATTGCCGAGGGCGTCGATCACGTCACGCCACGGGGCGGCGATCAGCGCGACATCGTGGTCGATGACGGGGATCGTCAGCCGAGAGTGACAATTTGGAATCGGGTGTGAGTGAAGTGAGTGGGCAGAGGCGACCAGGCGTTTGCTTGAACGAAAGACAACCATGACCGCGAAAATCACCAGCATTTCCGTGAGCGGCATCCGCACGTTGGACAGCTTCACGCTGGACCTCAACGACTTGACGGTGCTCATCGGTGAGAACGGCAGCGGCAAGAGTTCGATTGTCGAGTCCTTTGAATTGCTGCGCCGACTGACCAGCCAAAACTTCGTCCAAGAGTTCCACGGAATTCATGGTGGTGAGCCAGCATTGCTGCGGGTTGGCGCGGGACAGATTTCGTTGGCTGCTCGGATCGAAGGTGACTCTTGGACCGCAAGTTATGAGGTTGTCTTTGGTAAGTCCGGCGTCACCGAAGAACGTCTGTCGGCATCAATTGAGGGGACGACAACATTGTTGCTGTCCCGAATTGGAAACAAGACCGACATTCAAGTGCGAATAGGCATCGCTGCCAAAGTTGGGCACTCGACGCAACTCAATCGATCAACCGCATTGCAGCAAGCCGCCATCGCCCTTAACGGCTGGTCGCACCCGGATCCCATCGTCCAAGAAGTTTCTGCGGCGCTCCGGGCCATTGATGTGCAATTGCCCTTTAACACGATGTCAAACTGGGCCGCGAGGTCTCAAGGACGTCCCCTCTCACCGTTACGCGATTCGGTCACGATTGCCCCTGTCGACCGGCTGGAACGATTTGGTGTCAACCTTCCCAACGCGTACTACGTCCTGAGGAATGACTCTTCAGCCGACGAGTGGTCGTACACGATGGAACTCGTTCGATTGGGACTGGGAAGTTGGGTGGAGTCTGTGAACGCCCGAGCCGACATGGGTGGTGGCAAGATTGCGCTGTGGATTAAGCCGAACTGTATCGACTCGCAGATCCCGGCGGCGTCATTGTCTGACGGGCAGCTTGCGTACTTGGCGTTTGTGGCATTGGCTCGTCTTCCGACAGATCGTTCGGTCCTCGTGTTTGATGAGGTCGAACTTCACCTGCATCCCAGACTTCTGACGCAGGTCTTGTCTCTGTTGCAGTCGATCGCACAGAAGACACCTGTCGTGCTGACGACGCATTCCCGCCAACTTCTGGACAATCTGGATAATCCAGCCGAGTCCGTCGGTGTCTTGGAATTGGATCCACAGACATTGCGAACGACATTGCAGCTGTTTGACAAGCAGGCGTTGGAGATGTGGCTGGACGACTACGGCGGACTGGGGC
>JANMLE010000778.1:0-2176 GCA_031372385.1 Planctomycetota bacterium
AGGCGAGCAGTCGTCTGGCATAGTCCTTGGCGGATGTGCGGCGGCCATCGGCATCGACGTCCAGCCAGACCGCTCCGCTGCAACCGATGACGTGCGTTGTCGGATCGGGTGATGTCGGCTGATACGGTTTGGCGGTCCGCCAGTACAGGCCCTCGACGCCCGGTCCCACGGCGATGGCGACGAGATGCACGTCATGCTTCGGACGCGGGATCTTCCAGCTTCCCGTCCACTTCACGCCCATTGGCAACTGGCCATCGTCGCTGACGGGAATGGCTTCCTCGCGCAGCAGCGTGCCGTTCGCAAACAACATCACGCGGTCGGCTCGAACCCAGTGCGGACCGAGAACGCGCACGTCGACCTTCACTTCGTCGTCGGGGACGACGGCCAGCTCACCGGACGAGTACTTTTCGTTCACGGTCAGTTCCGCCAGCAGGCCGTAGCTGACCATCACTTTGCCCTGTAGAAAGTTGTTGACCGCCACTTCCACGTCCAGGAGGCCGGGCTCGCGGTCATCGCAACGGATGTAGGTCCGACCCTGTCCCACAAAATGCCGGGCGACATCGTGCGAGTCGCTGCTGCCGACCGGTGTCACCATGTGCCCACCGTTGAGCAGCCCCATCCAGTCGTGAAACAACCGCAGCACGTCGCTCTGGGTGGCTCCGGAGTTCACGACCTCCATGCCATTGAACCGCAGCGGCCAGCCGTCGAGGTTCTCACCGACGACCGCGTTGTGCAGCGCGGGGCCGAAGGGCCGCACGTTGCTGTGCAGGTCGCGGGCGTGGTTCAAGATCGCGATCTTCACGCCGGGGGTGCGGTGGATGTCGTCCAGTAACAGTCCCCAGTCGGTCTGCTTGTGATCGGGAACCCGCGCCCCGGTCCGCACCGGGAAGATGTTGAAGTGACCGCGCGCCGTCGTCACTTCGTTGCCCATGACGGGCGTGAAATAATGCCGCACGCCGAGCTTGCCCGCGATGGGCTCGTAGTCGACATGCACGTTGTGATCGGTCGCGATCGGCAGTTCGATCCCTTCTGCGGCGAGCGTGATCATCCGTTCCGCGATCGTCGCGTCGCCGTGGCCGGAATGAGTGAGCGTGTGAACGTGCGTGTCGCAGGCGACGTATCCGGGCGTCGGCACCTCGCGCCGAATGGCCAGCGTCTGCCGGTGGGTTCCGCCCGCTGTCACGGTGAACTCGGCCGTGACGAGCGAGTATTCAAAACCGCGTCCGGCGAAGACGGTGTATTTTCCCGGCGGCAATTTCAGAGTGGCCCGCCCGGTGGACGTGAACGCCGTCCCCGGCCGAATCGCCAATTCGTCGGTCGAGGTCGTGCCGAACGAGGCCAGCGCACCAGTGGCATCCACCACCGTGATCCGGCACGGCAACGGTTGCTGCGACTCATAGTCGACGACGGCCACGTCGAGCGTCGCCGCCGACAGGACGCCCTGCAACGGTCGCCCGTGCCACTGAATCCGCCCTACACGGATGTCATCCGACGCTGTCTTGGCGGAGGCCGGGGACTCGATCACCAACACGTTGTCGCCGTCCTTCAAAGCCCCGGCCGGGACCGCCAAGCCGATCGTCATGGCGTTCTCGTCGCGGAACAGTTCGCCGAGCCGCTTGCCATTCAGCGAGACGAACCACTGCTGCTTCACATCCTGCTGCCACAGCATCAGGGCGTGTTCGCCGCTGTTCTTGTCCGCGTCGAAGGTGACGCTCAGACGCGCCGCGTCGGCTGTCTCCGGAAAGTCCGACCATTCCCGTTCGGTGCCGCTGCGCAGATGAATCAGCCGACGTTCAATCACTTGCCGGGCCGGCGCGTCGTCGGCGCACCATGCCACCGGGCATGAAATGGAGAGGAGACAAAGGACACGAAGTGCGTTCATCGTTCACTCCGGTACTCGGCGTCGTTCGCCGTTGCAGTGGGGTTCTTCTCGGCGTTGAAGTTCGTTTTGCTTCCGCCCATGTCGGCGCGATCATTCGCCGCCGGTTCATCGACGAATTCCAGATACCGTTCGACGACCGCGCCCCAGTAGTAGGCATTGAGCGGCACGAGGAGCACCATCCAACCAATCGTCAGGGGCGTGTGCCCGTGCAACGGCATGAAAAACACGTTCAGCCATCCAATGGGAAACGTCAGGCAGATGCACACCCCAGTGAGAGCGTGCGCAACCACGTTC
>JANMLE010000338.1:0-5892 GCA_031372385.1 Planctomycetota bacterium
CAAGCAAGCTCAAGTTGCGACATTGCGGCATGAAAAAGACTCCCGACCCCCTCGCGACGGCGGCGTTTCGGACAGCCTCCAAAAACAAAAACTCCCGCAGAAGAACATGCTCCTGCGGGAGCTCCGTGCGTCGGGGAAGAATGATAACAGCCGGGACAATGGCCCACTGATACGCACGGGACGGATGACGAGAGAATCCGCAACCAAAGATACAACAAGAACTATGACCAACAATCAGGCCGACCAAACGTCGGACGCCAATTCACTTCGCAGGTCTCGTACCGCTCGGAGAGAATCTTGGAAATTGCGTTCGATGCAACCTGCGCTCAGGCAGATTTCCGAACGCGACCCATTCGCTGTCTCCCTCAATTCGCTGTCGCCTCTTCGTCCTGACGGGGAGATCGGCAGCGAATTTAAGGAGACAGCGAATGTCGGAAGAGGATCAACCTCAGCGCGATTCCGCGATCAACGTCGACTTCACGAAGTCCTCGTTCAGCGTCACGCCCAGACCCGGTCCGTCCGGGACGGTGATCCAGCCCTGTTCGGCCTGAACTTTTTCGATCGTCAGTTCGTGCCGCAGCGGCGAATCTTCGACGCAGTCTTCGAACAGGAACGTGTCGCGGCAGGTGGCCAGCCAGTGCAGGCTGGCGGCGGCCGTCAGCGGGCTGGTGTAGCAGTGGTTGCACAACCTCGCGCCGATCTCTTCCACGCGCGCCCGGATGTAACTGGCATCGGTGAAGCCGCAGCGTGACAGGTCCACCTGGTACACATCGAGGGCATGCCGGTCGATGAGATCGCGGAACGATTCGCGACCGCACTCCCCTTCGCCAGCAGCGATCGGGACCGGCGAACGATCCCGCAGCCAGACGTAGCCGCTGACATCGTCTTCCCGCAACGGCTCTTCCAGCCAACCGATGTTGAACTGCGCGAACGAGTGGGCTCGCTTGAGTGAGGTGCGGGCGTCCCACACGCAGCCGGCGTCGATCAGCAAGTCGGACTGTTCGCCAATCCCCTCGCGCGCCCCGCGGACCAGTTCGTTGTCGAGTGCTTCGCTCTGCCCCATCGGCTCCCAACCGAACTTCACCGCGTTGTAGCCGTACTCCTTCCAGCGTTGGCCGATGTCGCGCGTTTCACTCCCCGACTTGCCGAACAGGATCGACGCATACGCTTTGATCTTCGAGTGCTGTTTGCCACCGAGCAGCCGATGGATCGGTTCGCCATAGTGCTTCCCCTTCAAGTCCCACAGCGCCATGTCGACGGCGGCCATCGCCGTGATGCCGACTCCGGTCCGGCCGAAGTACATCGTCCGCCGGTACATCTTCTGCCACAGCCGTTCATGTTCCAGCGGGTTCTCGCCCACCAGGATCTCACGCAGTCCGCAGGCAATGTTGTGGCTGAAGGGTGCGTCGATGATCGCCTTGACGACCTCGGGGGATGAGTCCGCCTCGCCGATCCCCTCCAAGCCCGTGTTGGTGCGCACCCGCACCAGCACAGAATCCTGACTGCTGGCGGTCTTCGCTTCGACGCTCTTGATCCGCAGCACCTGGCAGACGATCTCGGTGATTTTCATCGGGGTCTTGTCATTGAGTTGAGTGACGGGATGGTCGGAGCCCGCGGCAGAGTTTCCCCGCAACGCCGCGAAGTTTCAAATCCGGGGCCGAAAACGTGGTCGCCACCATCGTTTAACCCGGAGCCAACGGCGACGGTGATGCGCGCCAGTGCGACCCATGTCGGTGCCTGCCCACCGTCGCCGTTGGCTCCGGGTTAAACGAATTGACGCCGCGTCGATCGAAATTGTCAGCCGCGCCGCAGACTTGTTGAATCCCTGTCGGCACCTCACAATTCGCCAGCCTTTTTGCCGTCGACTTGGATGTCCCGATTCACCTTCCACGAGCCTGATTCGTGTTGCGTTGCATCCGATGGCGTGGGAAGTTCGGGGTCGACCGGTGCGTTGCGAAGACTTCACGCACCCTACCGCCAATTTGAACTTGTGCCTGCCAACTGATCGAAAGACACCGGATGTCTGCTCCTCCGCCTGCTGGAAACGCCAATCATTCGCCCGCCGCCGATTCCCCCGGCTCGATGCGGGGACGTTGGATGATCGGTGTCTGTCTGCTCGCCATCGCCTGCCTCGCTCAGGGTGTGATGTGGGCCAGGACGTGGGAGGATCCGACCAACTTCAAGATGTCGATCCTGTTCGTCTGGCCCGCCGCGCTGTTTTCTCTGCTGGTCTGGTGGGCGTTCTTTTCCGGCTGGCCTGCGACGGTCCGATTCGGTTCGGTCGGCGTCGGATTCGCCTGCGTGGCCGCGTTCTTCGCCATCTTTCGCATCGAACGCTTCGATGGCGACATGACGCCGACCAAGCTGTCGTATCGCTGGTTGTCCAGCCCCGACCAGAAGGCTCGCCAGTACCTTCAACAACTGCCGTCGACTGTCCCCGCTCCGACCGAAGCGACCGCGACCGAACCGCTCGTCGCCGATGAGCACGACTGGCCGGGCTATCGAGGTCCGTCGCGTGACGGCATCATCCGCGGCGTGAAACTGCGGACCGACTGGTCCGCGCGTCCGCCGAAGAAGATCTGGAAGCACCCGGTGGGACGGGCGTGGTCGTCGTTCGCGGTCGTCGGCGACTTCGCATTCACGCAGGAGCAGCGCGACGACAGCGAGGCGGTCGTCGCGTACCGCTTATCGGATGGGCAGCAAGTCTGGGCGCATCTCGACCAAGCCCGCTTCGCGGCGTCGGATGCCATGGGGGGCACCGGTCCCCGCGCGACTCCGCAGTTCGACAACGGCAAGCTCTACACACTGGGAGCCACCGGCATCCTGAATTGCTTCGACGCCAAAACCGGCCAACGGATCTGGTCGACGGACATCCTCAAGGATGCGGGAACGCCCGACAAACCGTTTCCCAATTTGGGCTGGGGCATGGCGGGCTCACCGTTGATCGTCGATCAATTGGTGATCGTCAATCCCGGTGGCGTTGGTGGGAACTCCGTCGCCGCGTACGACAAGGAATCGGGCAAAAAGGTCTGGTCCGGCGGCGATCGACCCGCGACGTATGCCAGCCCCAGTCTCGTCACATTGCGCGGCGAGCGGGTTGTTCTCACGCCGGTGGGAACGGGACTCACGGCACACTCGTTGAAGACTGGTCAGGAACTCTGGTTCTTCCCCTGGTCAAACGATCCCAAGGTCTGCGGTGCTCTGCCGGTTGTCCTGAATGAGGAATCGTTGCTGTTCGGCATCGGCTATGGCATCGGGACGGTGCGACTGAACGTGACCCGCAGTGACCAAGCCTGGTCAGTCAGCCAGACGTGGCACTCGAACCGGTTCCGTCCGAAATTCAATGACTTCGTGGTGCGCGACGGTCATGCGTACGGCTTGGACGACGGCACGCTGACCTGTCTGGATGTCGAATCCGGAAAGATCCAATGGAAATCGGGCCGCTACGGCTACGGCCAGATCCTGCTGGTGGACGACTTGCTGCTGATCGTCAGCGAAAAGGGCGACGTTGTGCAGGTTCCCGCCGTGTCGACCAAACCAGATGAGCTCGCCAGCTTCACGGCGCTGGAAGAGTGGATCACTTGGAATCAACCGGTCCTCGTGCGCGGCAAGTTGCTGGTGAGAAATGCCCACGAAGCGGCGTGCTTTGATTTGGAGTAGTGGGTGGTGGAGTAGTGGGTAGTGGGTAGTGGATGGTGGGTAGTGGATAGCCAGAGCGGGGTCGGGTTTGTTCCCTATCCACTACCCACTGCCCTCTGCCCTCTCACTTCAGCCTCAATTGCACCCGGATGTCCTGCTGGATCTCGTCGGCCGATTTGCGGCCGTCAGTTTGGATCACCAGCTCCTTGCGGCCGAATAACTCCAAGATTGGTTCCGTCTTGGTGCGGTAGTCCCGCAGTCGCTGCCGCAGTCCCTCTTCGTTGTCGTCGCTGCGGACGACGAGCTTACCGCCGCAAACGTCGCAGGTGTCGGGCTGGGCCGGGCGGTGGTGGATCAGGTTGTAGTCGAGGCCGCACTGGCTGCAGAGCCGCCGCGCCAGGACACGTTCGAACACGACTTCGTCCGGCACGTTGATGTGGATCACGGCATCAATGTCGTAGCTTTCGAGGAAGAACTCCGCCTGAGTCCCCGTGCGCGGGAAGCCGTCCAGGATGAAACCGTAGTTCCAATCGTGCTGGGCGAGGCGGCCGCGGATGATCTCTTCGACGGTCTCGTCGTCGACCATCTGCCCGGCGGCGATCAGGCGCTTGATCCTGGCCCCGAGCTTGCTGTGCGATTGAATGTGCCAGCGGAAGATGTCGCCCACGCAAATGTGGACGATGTCGAAGTCCTGCTTGAGGCGTTTGGCCTGGGTTCCCTTGCCGCAGCCCTGGGCTCCCATGATGACGAACTTGCGCATAGTGCCTTTCGAGTGCCTTTCGATCCGTGATGCTGTCTCAATTCATGCTGTCGCCGCGGCCGGGAATCGGCTCGCGGGATCTGATCGGCGGAGTCTATGGCAGCCGGCGGGAAAGGATCTACCCGCAGGACGGATTTCCAATCCGTCCGGAGTTGACGGACGGGAAGTTGACGGACGGATTGGAAATCCGTCCTACGCCAACAGCGCCCGATCGTCGGTGGCGAGTCGGTCGGGAAACGGCGCGTTCGTCTGGCAGGACTGCTTTGTGAACGGGCACACCTTGGGAAAGAGGCCGGCACAACGGAACTTTTTCCCGGACAATCCCGGCAGAAACAGGGAGTTTCCGATCTTTCCCGAAGACGGCTGAAAATCAAGGCACGCGAGTTGCGATTCGAGAAACACCACTCGCGCCGATGGTGGATCGGCGCGGTGGACGGCATTGTATGCGCCCGCAGGATCGGCCGGATGGATGTTCCGGAAACGTGGCCGGAGCGCTTCCTCAGCAAGTGGTCAGGGACGGTCTGTGGCAGTTCTGCGGCAAGAATTCATTTGAAAGGAACGATCGACATGTGGCGTATGTGGGCGCTCGCATCATTGGTGGTGATGTTGCTGCTGAGCGGCGGCACGATGAGTCAGGCAGTGGCACAGGATGAGGCCAAACCGGCGGAAGCAAAGGCACCGGACGCAGGTGCTCCAAAGGCTGAGGCGGCCCCCGCCCCGGCACCGGCCCCTGTGCCGCTGACGACGGCTGAACTCAAGGTGATGCTCGACACCGTCTGGGTGCTGATCACGGCGATGATGGTGTTCTTCATGAACTTGGGATTCGCGGCGGTCGAGTCCGGCATGTGCCGGGCCAAGAACTGCGTGAACATTCTCTCGAAGAACTTCGTCGTGTTCGCCGTCTCCTCGCTGGCCTTCTGGGTGCTCGGTTGGGGCCTGATGTTCGGTAACGACATGGAAGGGACGAGCGACGGGGGTTACATCGGCAAGGTCGGCTTGTGGTTCGCCAGTGGTACCGACAACAGCCCCGCGACTCTGGCTGACTACAAGGGCGACTATGCGGCCCTGAGTTGGACCGGTGTGCCAATGTGGGCCAAGTTCTTCTTCCAACTGGTGTTCGCTGGAACGGCCGCCACGATCGTGTCGGGTGCCGTCGCTGAACGCATCAAGTACCTCAGCTTCATCCTCTTCAGTGCGGCGATGGCCGTCTTCATCTACCCCGTCGTCGGCCACTGGGTCTGGGGCGGTGGATTCCTGCAAACGATGGGCTTCGCGGACTTCGCCGGTTCAACTCAGGTCCACTCGATTGGCGGCTGGGCCGCCCAGATGGGTGCGTTGATTCTCGGGCCGCGCATCGGCAAGTACAGCGCGGATGGCAAGGTCAACGCCATCCCCGGCCACAGCATGATGGCCGCCACGATTGGCTGTCTGATCCTGTGGTTCGGCTGGTTCGGATTCAATCCGGGCAGCACGATGTCCGTCGGGGACGGAAA
>JANMLE010000824.1:0-2157 GCA_031372385.1 Planctomycetota bacterium
AATCTGCGTGGGATTCTCACACAAATGCACGAAGAAACAAAGACGTTTGAAACCGAAGTTTCCGCACGTCGGGATTGGAAACGCGAAAGCCTGTCACACGCGCGGCTTCGCGGCTCCGCCAATGGCGGCGAGTTGGCGGTCTCGTTCTTCGATGATCGCGGTGAGGGCCTGAATGCTGGCGGCGTCGAGCACCCGGTCTCCGGCGAAAACGGTCTGCTCGATCTGCTCGGGACTGCGGGCTCCGACGATGGCGGATGTCACTTCGGGTCTGCGAAGAGTCCACGCGATGGCCACGTCGGACACGGTCCACCCCAACTGCTTCGCTACGGCGGTGAGTGATCCCACAAACGCCAGATTGATCTCAAGCTGAGGCGACTGAAACCGCGGATCTCGCGTTCGATGATCCTTGGACGAAAGCGACGCCACTCGTTCCGCCGTGAACGTTCCCGTCAGCAACCCTTTTCCCATCGGGCTGTAACAGACGACACCGATGTTCTCCCGACCACAGTACGGAATGATCTCGGCCTCGGCGTCACGGGCGATCATGCTGTACGGCGGCTGATTGGATGTGACCGGATGAATGGCCTGCAGCCGCTTCAACTGACTGACGGAATGATTCGAGACACCGATGTGCCGGACCTTTCCCTGCTGCTTGAGTTCCACCAGAGTCTGCCAGCCCTCTTCAATTTCGCCATCGGGTTCCGGCCAGTGCATCTGGTAGAGATCGATGCAGTCGACATTGAGCCGCCTCAGGCTGGCCTCGCACTCGGCGATCACGCTGTCCCGCTTCAGGCAACATCCAATGTCACCATTCCCCTTCGGTACCCGCCCGCACTTGGTCGCGATGAACGGCCGGTCGGCCTTTGGAATAAACGCCATCGCCCTCGCGACATGCTCCTCGCTCCGGCCTTCCCCATAGACCGCAGCCGTGTCGATCCAATTGATCCCCAATTCCACCGCTCGAACGATGGCATTCACAGCCGAAGCCTCGTCCTGATCGCCCCACCCGAACTTCCATTCCCCGCCCCCAATGGCCCACGTCCCCAATCCAATCACACTGAGCTTCAGGCCACTCGGGCCAAGAGTTCGAAACTGCATGGAGTAAGTCCTGTTCGTCCGGATGTTGCCTGCCACTGATCCGCCCAAGTTACGTTTCGAACCCACGCGACGCGAGTGAACAGCAACACTTGGTTCAAAGAAAGTCGCCTTCATCGCTCCGCGTGAAGAAAGCCGTCGGGTGGCTGTGGTCGGCGCTTCGCCGCCCACAGATGACGCAAGAGGATTGCCGACTGTCCAATCCATGCGGGCGAACAAACCGCTCGACATCAGCCACACTGGCCCCGCGATCCGGCAAAAGTCGGGGCTTGCAAGATGCTTGACGGAGACGGCATTGTTCGGCCCTCGGCAATGCGGCTATCATCGTTGCCGCGAGAAACTCCGCTGGGTCCAACCTGAACTCCAGCGGGCTACCGTATTCGGCGCACATTCATCGGTCGTGTTGTTTGTGCTGCGGGAACCAATCGATGTCACTCAAACTGACGGACGAAATGCGTGAGGCTGTTCAACAGCGAGCCGGCCGGCCGGTGGCGGTGGAGGACGAGCAAACTCATCTTCAATACGTCCTCGTGCCGTTGTCGGTCTATCAGCAACTTCAGTCTTGCTTCGCCGACGAAATGTTCGACGCTTCCGATGCCGCCGCCGCACAAAGCCTCGCCGCCGGAGCGGCCGGGTGGGATGACCCCGAGATGTCGGTTTACGACGACTACGACATGCACAGGCCGCAGCGATGAGAGTCCAACGGGGCGATGTCATCCTGGTGAATTATCCATTCGCCAGCGGAACCGGCAGCAAGGTGCGACCGGCCGTCGTCGTGCAATGCGACCGAAACAACGCACGCCTCGACAACACCATCATCGCGCAGATCACGTCTCGGACTCGACACACCAAGACCGAACCAACGCAGCTTCTCATCGAAGCCTCATCCCCGGCCGGCCAGCAAGCCGGCCTGCTGATCGACTCGGCCGTCTCGTGCGAAAACCTCTACACGGTCCGTCAGGACACGATCACGCGCATCATCGGCGACATCCCCAATGAGATCATGCAGCGAATTGCGGAATGCTTGCTGAAATCGTTGGAATTGAGGTAGCACGGCGTGGC
>JANMLE010000833.1:0-3999 GCA_031372385.1 Planctomycetota bacterium
CGAGCCCTTCTACGGCCGGTTCCTCGACCGGACCGAAGCCGCGTTTCGTGACAAGCTGAAACGCCTGCGGATCTATCCCCGGCACCTGCGCGCGACCATTGTCATCTGGTGCGGACTGGCGCTCGGCCACTTTCTGCTGATGGCACTGGTGTTCGACATTCCGATCATCGGTCTCGTGCTGACCCTGCTGCTGCTGGGAGTGCCGTGGTACCTGGTCAAACGCTGGGCGGAACAGCGGCATGAGTTGATCGAGGACCAGTTGGCCGACTCGATGGTGTCGCTGTCGAGTGCTATCAAGGCGGGACTGTCGCTGGCCCAGTCGCTGGAGATTCTCGCCAAGCAAAGCCCCAAGCCGATCAGCCAGGAGTTCGGCCAGATCGTCGCCGAATACCAGATGGGGAAGACGCTGGAAAAGTGCCTGGACGAGGCCCGCGTCCGGCTGCGCAGCGAGAACTTCGCACTCTTCGCCGCCGCCATGCAGGCCAGCCGCGAGAGCGGTGGCAAGTTGAACGAGACCGTCGAGCGGATCGCGATCTCGGTGCGTGAGATGCAGCGTCTGGAACGCAAGGTGATGGCCGAGACGGCCCAGGCCAGATCGTCAGCGCTGTACATGGCCCTCGTGCCGATCGTGATCCTGGCGCTCTATTACTTCGTGGTCGACCCGGTCAACACCGAGAAGCTGTTCACCACGGTGCTCGGCCAACTGTTCCTGTGCGCCTCGATCGTCCTGAATGTGACCGCGTACCTGTGGGCGCGGCACATTTTGAATCCGGATATCTGACAGGGAGACGGGAGACAGGAGGCGGGAGACAGGAGACGCGGCAGTCTTTTTTATGTGGCACCGATCACTCGTGTACGGCGTTACGTGGGCCGTTTCGTCGCCGAGGGCTGAGCGACAACTCTTCAGCCCGGAGGGCGGCAGATGGTAGCCCACGGCGCGAGCCGTGGGTTGGGTGGCGAAGATGTCGCATTAGCCCGGGGGGCGACACATTGATGAACCTTGAGCGTCCTTCGATGTGTCGCCCTCCGGGCTGATGGAGACTGCCGCCGATCCCCCACGGGTTGCGCCGTGGGCTACGATCTGCCGCCCTCCGGGCTAAGACCAACACGACCCGGGCTAAGACCAGCACGACCACTGTCAGGTGAGCGCTGTGGGGCTGATCACTTTGCACGACTCATCCCGCGCAACAGCGAAGTCAGGCCGCGCGACCGCGACGCCTCGCCCGGTCGGCGGTCTACCTCGCGATCGGCAGCATCTGGGTTCGGGAGTAGCCGTGGCCGAGGTCGTTCAGGTCGCGTTGGAAGATGATCCGGGGTGGCTTCTGTGTTCCGTCGACCATCGCCTCCAAGCGCGTGACCGGGCCGCCTCCGTCGAAGAAGCCGAAGATCTGGGCGCGGTAGACGTCGCCCCGCGCTGTGAAGTACGGGTCCAGAGCCTGCATCGTGGCGAAGTCCACCAGCCCCTCGAAGTACAGCCAGCCGGTCGTGTTGTGCTGCTGGATCACTTCGGGGGACGGCTGGCCGTTGGAGTCGAGCTTCTGGGCCTGCATGATCTTTTCCACCAGTTCCTCTTCCAGTCCGGGGATCCCCTTCAGGATCTCGCGCCGCGCCTGGTTGATGTTGATCCGGCCATCGAGGAACTCATCATTGGTGGTCGACAGCACGCCGAGCAGCTTGGGCAACTCGTTCTTCAATTGGTTCGCATCGGCGGACCACGGGCTCTTCAACGTCTGGGAGGCACCGTTGACGAGCACAGTGGCGGTCGACCCGAACAAGACCCAGATCGACGCGATCTGATAGGTGCCGCCGGCTGTGATGTCGATCCCACCGCGGGTCACCTTGCCCCCCTTGCTGAGAGCCGCCGACGCAATCGCCTTCGTCAGCCCCTGCATCGCCTGCTGCTGTTGTTGCTGTTGAGTTTGTTTCGAGGAACTCGATGACAGCGACGATCCGCCGCTCTTACTGGTGCTTGACGAACTGCCGCTGCTCTTGCTGCTGGTCGACGCGCTGCTGCCGCTCTTGCTGCTCTTGCTGCTGCTGTCGGTGGTGGCCGGTGTCGTCTTCGGTCCGTTCATCCGGATGGCGATCACGAACTTGGCCGTCTCTTCGCCAAACTCGTCCTCCAGGGCATCGTACAAATCAGTCAGCAGTCCGTTGTTCAAGTGGATCTTTTCGGCTCCGTCCGCGCGCAGGTTGGATTCGCGTCCATGGGCGGTCAGGAACGCGACCCAGCCGTGATCGAGCACGCCATTGCGGTTGTCGACCGGCGGACTGGCGTCCCCGTCGTCTTCGTTCGGTTCGAGCAATCCGTTCCGGTTGGCGTCCTCGCCGTAGAGCAAGGCGGGAGTCACCCCCTTGACCATCAGCAATTCGTCGAGCGATTCCAGCGGTCCGTTCTTGGCCTTGTACGGCGGGGTCATTCCCTCGTACGTCTCCGACTCGGCGCCGTATGGCCGCTTGGTGTCGTCGGTGTCGATCCAGTCGAGGATCGCGTCGGCGGTCTCGATCGTCATGCCGGGGATGTTCAGCAGCAGCGTGTGAATCTGCTCGTCTTCGAGTTTCATCGTGAGCAGCAGGTTCAGATTCAGCTTGGCGGACTCGTCCATCAAACCGTAGCGGATCGAGTTTCCGCGGGTCGAATTCTCGACCGGCGCAATCACCGAGAATCGGGCCGTGCCGCGCGCCCGCGGTGACGGCACCACCGTCTTACCCATGAACAGGGACGGATTGTGTTGCAGGTTTTCGAGCGCGGGATCGGTGCGGTTGCCGAGCATCGTGGCCACGTACTCGACGCCCGAATCGGCGGCTTCGCGCGCCTGGACGTCGCTGCCGTACATCGTCGTCGCCTCGAGCTCGGTCGTCATCATGTGCGTGTAGTTGTAGGCCGCCAGCGTGAGCACGGCGACGATCACCAGCACGATCAGCAGAACGCTGCCGCGGCGATGTCGGTCGGGCGTCGCGGTCTTCAGATCGGTCCTCATCGACTGAGTTCTCTTCGAGAGTGTTTTCATCGAGCGTATTCTCATTTCACAAACTCCTGCGGCAACGGGTCGGCGATCGGAATCAGGATCACCGAGCGGACCTGGTTGGCCGACCCGCTGACCGCGACGCGCAGCGCCGGTCCGGGCCGGGACTTCGACGGGGCGAATCCCAGCGTGACTTCCAACGCGCGCGGCAGACGGCCAGATTCCTCACTGTCCCACGTCGTGTACCACGCCATGCCGTCGAAATAGCGGAACTGCAGCAGTGAGACTTCGGGCGCCAGCGCCTGCTGTCCCGACAGCGCCGTGGCCGCTCCCCCTTTTTCCTCGACCAGTTGAGTCGCCATCCGGTCTCCCTCGGTGCGAACCAGCCCGCCCCCGGCAGATCCGGTCCCCGATGTGGCCAACTGGTACGTCACGACCCGCATGTCACTGGTGTGCGATCGCATCTTGTTTCCGTCGACGGACGCGGAGAATTCCAGATCCCGCCGGGCCCGCGAGATGTGCATCTCGACCCGCTGCGCATTGCCTCGAATCCCGATGCTCTTGGCGGAGGGCACTTCGGTTTCGGATGAGCCGGTCGTTGACGTCGATGTTGTGCCGGATGCGGTCGACGTTGATGACGATGACGATGTCGATGACGACGATGAGCCGCCCGACCCGGTGGTTCCGCTGGTGCCGGAGGTTGATGAACCGTTCGCCGCCGCATCGGAGTCAGTCACCAATGGAGCGACGAACGCGATCGAGCGGACGTCGACGGCGATCTTTCGCAGCAGCGCCCGCGCGAGTTGCGACCGCTCCATCTCTTCCCGGCCGCTCGATGTCAGCTTCCACGATTGATCCATCGCCGTGAAGATGGCACCCAGCAACACCACCGACAACGTCAGCGCCAGCAACACTTCCAACAGCGTGAAGGCCGGGCGGCCGGTGTCCCGGGGGGGGGGGGGAGGGGCAGCCCGAGGACCCGCGCGCCCCCCCCGGGGCGGGGGGGCACCGGGGATGACCCCCCCCCCCCGGG
>JANMLE010000851.1:0-2860 GCA_031372385.1 Planctomycetota bacterium
GCAGGTGATCTCGTACTACACGCAGCAGACCCACAACGCGCCGAACACCCGCAGCGACCTGCTCTACAAGGACGTCGTCCGCGACAAGGCCCGCTGCATCTGGCGCGGGATGATCAAGGTGGAGAAGGACGCGCAGAAGACGGACGGCTACCAGCGCAACGACGGGCTGATCCTCAGCGACACCTGCCGCGTCGACGCGATCCCCGGCCTGGAGATTGAAGCGGACGACGTGCGCTGCACCCACGGTGCCACCTGCGGCCGGGTCGATGAAGAGCAACTGTTCTACTGCATGTGCCGCGGCCTGACGCGGTCGGAAGCGATGCACGTGATCGTCGAGGGATTCTTCCAGCGGGTCTACGATCGCATCCCGGTCGAAATCGTCCGGGAAACGCTGGGAAAAGCGGTCGAGCGGAAGCTGGGGATCGGCGGCTAGGCCGGAGTCATTCATCAGCCGCGGGGCACCAGCCCAATGGCACTGACGTTAACCAAGTAACCCGAAGCGTGAGCGAGGGAACTCAGGGAAATGCCACGATCACTCGCCCTCGCTTACGCATCGGGTTAGTAAAGTCAGTGCCATTGGGCGCTAGCCCACGGTTCTCACAAGATGACGGTTGCCACAAGAACCGGACGCTAGCGCGTTCCGGCTGACATACACACGGATCACTCAACTTCATGTCTGACTACGAACGAGTCGCCGCCGTCAGTGAGATTGCACCGGGAGGCCGGATGTCGATTCTGGTGGACGATCTGCCGTCGCTGCTGATTCGCATCGGGGATGAGTTCTTCGCCATCGAAGACGTTTGTTCACACGATGGCCAGCCGCTGACGGCCGGTCCCTTGGCGGACTGTTCCATCACCTGCCCGCGTCACGGTGCGAGATTTGATCTGCGCACCGGCCAGCCCCTGTGCATGCCGGCGATCGAACCGATTGAGACGTTTGAAGTCCAGGTTCGCGACGGCGACATTTATGTGAGACCACGATCATGACCGACGAGACTACGATGACCGCTGAAACCAGCACGACCCACGAAGCCGTTTCCCCTCCCGCTGCTGCTACGACCTCGTGCTGTTCGGACACGCACGCTGTTCACGCGGCGCTCCCGGTGGCGACCGGTCTGCCGGTCGCGACGGAGTGCTGTTCGTCGGCACCGGCCGCATGTTCGGCGGAACACCCGTCCGACGTGGCAGAAGCCGCTCCCGTCGACGATGCCGCGCTGATCGAAGCCCTGCGCGAAGTGATCGACCCCGAGTTGATGATCAACATCGTCGACCTCGGTCTCGTCTATTCGATCAACCACACCGACCGCAAGGTGAACGTCGACATGACGCTGACCAGCCCCGCCTGCCCGGCGGGACCGCAGATCATCATGCAGTCGAAGATGGCCTTGGAAAAGGTGCCCGGAGTCGATGTCGCCGAGATCAAGCTGACAATGTCCCCCCCCTGGACCCCGGCCCGCATGACCGATGAAGCGCGCGACCAGTTGGGGATCTTTTGAGTGGCGAGTGACGAGTGACGAATTCTCGGCGGCACTTGGTATCTCGCGGACCCTCCGCACTCACCACTCACCACTCACCACTTCCCTCCCCCCTTCCCTTGCCGTGCCGCGTGATCTACAACGGTTGCCGCGTGTGATTTGCCGGCGGAACTCGGGGGTGGGATCGAAGGCATGCTCAAGCGTCTCTTGGCAATTGTGGTCGCGGCGGCGGCGATGGTCGGGCTGCTGCTCTGGAGCCAGCATCGGTCCGGGCCACTGCACGTCTCAGGGATCATCGAGTCGCATGAGATCCGGATCGGTTCGCGCGTCGGCGGCCGGGTCAGCCAGGTGCTGGTGAACGAGGGTCAGGCCGTTCAGTCCGGTGCGGTCCTGGTCGAACTCGAACCGTTTCAATTGCGCGAGTTGCTGGCGCAGGCCCGTTCCCAATTGGCGCAGGTGACGGCCACACGGGACAAGGTGAAAGCCGGTTTCCGCGTCGAAGAGGTGGCGCAGGCGAAAACCCGTCACGATCAACTGGCCGCCACGGTCGAAAAGCTGGTCCACGGTCCGCGCAAGGAGGACATCAGCGCCGCGAAGTCCCTGTTGGAACTCGCCGAGTCGCAGTTGTCGCTGGCGAAGCTGAAGCACAAACGGACGGAAGATCTGTTTGCGAAGAAGACCATCGCGCAGGAGGAGATGGACCAGGCGAACACCGAACTGCGCGTCGCCCATGCCGCGATGGAGGCGCAGCGCGAAGCGCTGGCCAAACTCGAAAACGGCACGCGCCCGGAAGAACTCGCCGAGGCCCGGGCTCAACTGGAAGAGGCGCGGCAGATCTGGTTGCTGCGACAAAACGGCTCGCGGTCCGAGGAGATTGCCGAGGCGGAGGCGGCTGCCGAGTCCGCGGCGGCGGCCATGCGCGCGATTCAGCGGCAGATCGACGAACTGTCGATCAAGGCCCCGTCGAACGGCTTGGTCGAGGCGATCGATTTGCGGCCGGGAGATCTGATCGGCGCGAACGCGCCGGGCATTTCCCTGGTGGACCTGTCACAACTTTGGGTCCGCGCCTATGTGCCGGAGAATCGCCTGTCGGTCAAAGTGGGCGACCCGGTCGACGTGACAGTCGACAGCTTTCCGGGTGAGCGGTTCGCGGCTCGGATCACGTTCGTCTCACGGCAGGCCGAGTTCACACCGGGCAATGTGCAGACGCCCGAGGAACGTTCCAAACAGGTGTTTCGCATCAAGGTCACATTGGATGCCGGTCGAGACCGCCTGCGTCCGGGTATGGCGGCGGATGTGTGGTTGAAACGGTGATGCCGTTACCGTAGTCCGGTCGCTCCGCCGACCGGACGTCCCGCCGACGGAGCGGCGGGACTACAGTAGTC
>JANMLE010000896.1:0-2229 GCA_031372385.1 Planctomycetota bacterium
TGAGTGTTGCAGATGCCGCATGAGCCCGGAGGGCGGCACTTCGGTCAACCTTCGACTTCTTTGAATGTGTCGCCCTCCGGGCTAATGATGCGCGCCACTGATCTGATCCCAAGGCTTGCGCCGTGGGCTACCATCTGCCGCCCTCCGGGCTAAAACGACCGCACTGACGCACACGTGCAAAGTCAGGGCGGCGCTGTTGGTTTACGGGGCTGGAATCGACTCCCCGATTCCGGCTTCGATGTAGCGCCCGCTGCAGAGAGCGGACGACCGTATGACAGCGTCCGTTCTTTACTTCCTGAACTGCCCCAGTTCGAGGCCCACATCGATGTACTGGCCGCCTCCCGTTTGCTTGCAATGCACGGCCAATGTGTGTGGTCCAAGCTTTGGGTTGAAAGTTCCAGATCCCTGAGCGGCGGCGACCCAGGCTTCCTTGGTCACACGGAACGGGCGGTAGTCGGTCGTCCAGCCGGTCGCCTTTTTCGCGAGGATGCCGTCGAAGTACACCTCGACATCTTCGTCGTGGTGCATCATCAGCCGGATCTCGCCGTCGGGAAGCAGAGGAAAGTCAAATGTGCGTCTGATCCAAATGTCATTCGTCTTCCATTCCGTCCTCACGGCAGAGCCGGGTGTCGATTTCTCGCCGAAGCCACCCGGGCCGCTCTTCCATTTCGAATCGTCGAAGCCAGGTTTCTCCCAGCCCTCGGCCGGCTTCTCGAACGTGTACTTCCATGTCTGCGCCTCCTTCTGCGATGTCGGCACGAGCGTCTCGTGACGTCTTGGTGTCATCCAAAGCTCTTGGTGCGCCAAGACACCATTTCTGACGGGAATCTTCATCACCGCGCGGTCGTAGGTCATCAGTCCGTTGACTTCGGTTTCCACATCGGTCGTCTGCGTGTAGACCGCCGCGGAAAGGCCAGACGCGATCAGTGGTGGGAGTTGCTCGACGAGATCTTCATACGCCTCCGTCAGCGACGCCTGATCGGTGAAGCTGCGGTAGCCCCAGTTCTCCTTCCCCTGCCACGTGTGCCCTTCGAGCGGCAGGCCGAGGCCGCCGAATTCGCCGAGTACCGCGGCCCGCGTGTCGGTCGGCGGGGGCGAGGCGGGGCCGGGATAGACGTGCCAGTCATGCACATCGCCGACGTTGCGGTCCGACCAGCCGCTGGCGTTGTCGACCAGCCGCGTCGGGTCGTGCTTCTTCGTCAACTCGACAATCCGCGCCGTGTCGAACTGGCCCCAGCCTTCGTTGAACGGCACCCACATCACGATGCTCGGGAAATTGCGGAGTGCGTCGATGATCGCCAGCCACTCCTTCTCGAACTGCGCGGTCGATTCGGGCGAGCGCTGGATGTCGGGATCGTTCGGCCCGATGAACCGGTCGCCGCTGGGCATGTCCTGCCAGACGAGCATCCCCAGCTTGTCGCAGTGGTAATACCACCGCGCCGGCTCGACCTTCACATGCTTGCGGATCATGTTGAAGCCGTAGGCCTTGGTCTGCTCGATGTCAAACTTCAGCGCCTCATCGGTCGGAGCCGTGTACAACCCGTCCGGCCAGAACCCCTGATCGAGCGGCCCGTACTGAAACACAAACTTGTTGTTCAGCATCAGCCGGTTGACGCCCTTTTCGTCTTTGCCGAGCGAAATCTTTCGCATCGCGAAGTAGGTTGAGACGACATCTATGACATGATCGGATTCATCCAACAATGACAGTTCTACATCTATCAGGGTGGGACTTGTCGGCGTCCACCAAATCTTGCGGAATTCCGGCGAGGAATCCATTCCCAAAGGCTTGCCCGTGAGGCGCAGTGTAAACGTTTGCTCAGCTCCAACCACGGGGCCTCCTTTAACAACGTAGGACTTCTTTACTGCAACTGATCTCGCACCCGGTCCGACTACCGCGAGGTCGAGGGTCGCAGTATCTGCATCAATCATTGGCGTGATATTGACGCTGCGGATATACGACTTCGGCACCGGCTCGATCCACACCGTCTGCCAGATGCCGGTGGTCGGCGTGTAGAAGATGCCGCCCGGTTTGCGGACCTGTTTGCCGCGGGCCTGATAGCCGGCGTCGGACCCGTCCCACACCGAGACGATCAGTTCGTTCGGCCCGTCCGGTTTGAGAGCCGCAGAAATGTCGAACGTGAACGGGTCATAGCCCCCCTGGTGCGAGCCGACCTCTTTCCCGTTGAGCCAGACGGTCGTCTCCCAATCGACCGCGCCGAAGTGGAGCAA
>JANMLE010000353.1:0-4465 GCA_031372385.1 Planctomycetota bacterium
GGCCGCGTTGGCCGCGCCGCTCAGGTCCGTGCTGACGAACCCCTTGGACCACTCGGTGAACTTTTGCGAGACCGGCCCCGCTTCCGTGTTGAGCGTCGGGGTCACCACCGCATCGAACTCCTTCAGCGCGGCATCGATTTCCTTTTGAATCCGTCCGCGGATGCGCAGCGCGTTGATGTAGTCCCGGGCCGGGATCAACAGGTTCGAGAACCCGCCCCAGCGATCTTCCGGGGCGGCCAGTTCCCAGACGTCGCCGCTGGTCATGAAGTCGCCGAACGCCGCTCCCATTTCGCAGGAGATGATCGTTGAGGCCACGACGCTGTACGGCAGATCGGGCAGCTTGATCGCTTCGACGGTGCCGAACTGCTTCACGATCTCCAGCGATTTCTCGTAGTTGGCGCGAACCTCGGGAGCCAGCTTTGCGAAGTCGACGTCGAGCGTCGCGAACCGGAACTTGCGTTCCCCGGCTTTCGCAGGATCGGCGTTCGTTGCTCCGGCGTACTTCCACGGAGAGGCAATGCTGCTGGGATCGAGCTCATCCGGTCCCGCGATCGCGTTCAGGACCAGTCCGCAGTCGTCGGCCGTGCGGCACATCGGGCCGAGCTTGTCCATCGTCCAACTCAGCGCCATCGCACCGTGACGACTGACTCGTCCATAAGTGGGACGCAACCCGGCGATCCCGTTGTAGCCCGAGGGAGTCATGATCGAACCCCACGTCTCCGAACCGATCGCGAACGGAACCAGACCCGCGCCGACCGCCGAGCCGGGGCCGGACGACGATCCTCCCGACCAGCAGGTCTTGTCCCACGCATTCAGCCCCGGACCGGTCGCGCTGGCGTTCGCCTGCTTGTAGCCAAACCCTCCCGCCAGTTCGACCATTGACAGCTTGGCACACAGCACCGCGCCCGCTTCGCGCAGCCGGATCACAAGTGTCGCATCCTCGTCGATCATCTGCTCCTTGAGCGGCGGCGCGCCCCATGACGTTGGAATCCCCCGCGTGGCCAGCAGGTCTTTGACCCCGTACGGAATTCCGTGGAGCAGCCCGCGATCACGACCCGACTTCAATTCCTCATCGGCCTGCTTTGCCTGATTCAACGCGAGTTCGCGGGTGACTGTGGCCACCGCGTTGTAGACCGGCCCCAGCTTCTCCAAGCGATCAAGGAAGTACGTCGCCAACTGCACCGACGTCACGGCTTTGGCGCGCAGCTTCGCCGCCAGTTCACAGATCGTTGCGAACGCGAAGGAAGTGTTATCTGGCATGATGCGGATCGTTATACCTCACGCGGGGGAAAGTGGCACATTTGAGTCGTTTAACCCTGAGCCAACGGCGAAGGCGGAGTGGGCTGAAGCGTCCGTATCCGCTGTCGCGGTCGGTACACGTGTCGAGCCGCTGGCACCCGACACCTTCGCCGCTGGCTCAGGGTTAAACGACATCGTCTGGGCCGCATGCGGTGTGGAGAAGGTCAGAGTGTACGGTCCGCAGGCAGACCATCGGTTCCGCGGTAAGCTCGAAAGGCGAACGCGGGTTCATCGGAATTCATCAGCGGAAATTCGGCGAGCAGTTGTCCGCGGGCGAGATCGCCGCGGATGTCCCGAAAGATCCCCTGCACCGCCGGCTCATCAAAGTGGTCGCTCGGATAGGTGCGCACCAAGTACGTCAGCAGCATGACTTCGGGAGGCGGGGTCTCGGGAGACGCGGGATCGGGCGGCGCGGGCTTTTCGTTTCGCGCGGCGCGCGGATCCTCGGGCAAGGCCGGTGCCGGCGGAGTCTCTGCGCCCACGGCGGAAGCGGCCGCCAGACCCGCTGTCAGACAACTCGTCCCCGCGGCCAACTGCCGGTTGAACCTTCGTCGATCGATCCGACTGTCATCGTTCATTCGAGACCATCCCCATTCGATTGCCTTGTCGCGCCCACCGACATTCACGTCGGCAATTTCGACTCTGTGCGGCGAGTCTCAATCCCTCTGCGATCAGGTCGCGCCAGTTTTCGCACGGGACCAAGGCGGCACGACAATTGCCAACTCGACTCGCGGCCACATTACGCAACCCATCACCTTCTGACAATCGGGAACACATATGCCGGTCGATCGCAATCGTCGCGGATTCACACTGATCGAATTGCTCGTCGTGATCGCCATCATTGCGATCCTCATCGCGTTGCTCCTTCCTGCCGTTCAACAGGCTCGGGAAGCCGCGCGGCGGATGCAGTGCAAGAACAACCTCAAGCAAATTGGGCTGGCGTTGCACAACTACATGGATGTCTACACAACTTTCCCGCCTAGCTTCTGCTTTTCGACGGCAGGTTCGTGGTCGGTTCACGGCCGCATTCTTCCCTACATGGAACAGGCCAGTGCCTTCGCAAAGGTGCGACTCGATCTGGATTGGGCCGATCCGATCAATGAGGCGACCGGCGTCGCAGAGTTGAAAGTTCCGTCATACAGTTGCCCCACCGATCCGTATGGAAATCGGATGCATAACGCCGGACCGGGTGAGGGGAACATTCGGGTTCATACTTACGGTGTCAACTTCGGCACGTGGAAGGTCTACGATCCTGTCACAAATTCCGGAGGAGATGGTGTGTTCCATCCGAACAGCCGAACTCGTTCCGGAGACATCCCGGACGGCATGACCAACACCCTGTTGCTTGCGGAGGTCAAGTCGTATCAGCCGTACTTCCGCAACACTTCCGATCCCGGCCCGACGGTCCCCAATTCGATATCGTTCGTGTCCGGGCTTTCTGGCGAAGCGAAATATGGTGCCAACCTCGACGACAACGCGGGGCACACCGAATGGTGCGATGGCCCGGTTCACCAAAGCGGCTTCACCACCGTGTTTCGTCCAAACACGCGAGTTTCCTACGCCGCCGGCGGGATTACCTACGACATCGACTACAACTCGCGGTATGAGGGAACGAGTACGACTCAAACCACATTCGCTGCCATCACGTCACGCAGTTACCACACGGGAATCGTCAACGTGGCGCTGGCCGATGGTTCGATACGCTCGATCAGCGAGAACATCGACATCTACGTCTGGCGCGCGCTGGGCACCCGGGCAGGAAGCGAAGTGGTCGGAGAGTTTTGATTCTTCGCACGCACGACGCCACTTCGAAGTTCACGTTCGACGCCGCGCTGCTCCAGAGCGACGAAGAGTACGACGGCTTCAACGCGATCGTGACCACGGTCCCGCTGAAGCAGGGCCGCGCGGACCAGCTCTTCACGCGGTTCACACAGCAGGGCAAGAGCGAACAGGTCAACAGCGTGTTCCAGGGACCGCTGGCCGTGCGGCCGGTGTTCCTGCACCCGCCGCGACGCATCGGAGCCCCGATGTTCCTGATGGTCATCGCGCTGATGCTGTACTACCTGATCCAGCGCCCCTACCGCGCCGGCCTCGCGGAGGACGCGCCGCGGAAGGAACGGCGAATCACCACGCGCACGCTGCTGGACGGGTTCCGCAATGACACGCGGCTGATTCATCACCACCGCCACGACCGCGAAGTCAGTCCCGCGCGGGATCGGCTGAACCAGCATCACACGGGACGGAAGCGGCGAGTCGCATCCCGCGCGGTGGCATGCGTTGCGCTGAGTCGTTGTCACGCTGTCGAACAACGTCAGACGGGCACTTCTGCCCGTCGGATGTCACGCAGAAAGACGGGCCAGAGTGCCCGTCCCACACGCTTGTTCAACAGGTTGCTACCGCGCGATGGACACAACGTCCCGCGGTGCCGTGGCGGGACGGAAGGCCACCAGAGTGCGATCGGTTTGGACCAGGCAGCCGTGTTCGTCAGCGGTCACGTCCAGCACACGCTCGCCGTTGGCGACGGTCATTTGCTGGATGACGCGGCCCGACTTCGCATCGCACCAGACGATGAGCTGCGGCCGCGCGCCGTGTGGCTCGGCCCCGCTCCGGGACGTGACCGGCCAGGCGGCGATCAGTCCGCCGCATGCGGCGACGCGCCACTGGTCGGCGGCGTTGCCGAGGAACCGTTCCCACTGGCAATCGCCGTACTTCAGCGAGATCCGGCGCAGCAGTCCGTGGCTCGCGGCAAAGGCCGCGTCACCCGTCGCGACCACCTGCGCTGCGGGAACGTTCAACGGCCGATCCGCGATTCCCACCGACCAATCGGGCCGGCCCGTCGACCGGTTGACACTGGCGAGAGTCGTTCCGTCAACAGTCAAAAGCAAGCGTTCGCCTGCCGACCACAGGACGGGATCGACATGCGCGAAGGAGACTCCCCCCCGGTACAACCACCGGCTGCGACCGTTGGCGGTGGTCCGGCATTCGATCCGGCGATCGGCATTGATCGTCACCGTCGAGTCATCGTCGACAGCCGGTCCCTGCAACCACGGTTCGGTCTGACCCGGCCGCTCTGTCACGCGGCGTTCGGCGGTGATGTCGATCAACCAGTGGATCGCCGGTTGCAGTGTTTGCAGCGCGATCTGACGCGATCCGCACGACCACTGCT
>JANMLE010000922.1:0-1438 GCA_031372385.1 Planctomycetota bacterium
GCGACTCATGAGGGACGGCGATCCAGACAAGGAGTAATCCCGGCGGGTCATTCGGCGGATGAGGGGGGTTCAGCGCGGCGAGATTCTTGCAGAAGCGATCCGGTCGAACAAGATCGGTCCGGTGTCGTGATCGCCCATGTAGAGGCGTGCGGTTGGTCTCGAAAGAAATGGGGTTGACGGGGGCGCACGTCGCCGGGAGAGACGGGAGTTAAGCTCGTCTGCGGATAATGATCGACCCGTAGGACGGATTTTCAATCCGTCCGTCCAGTGCTGACGGACGGATTGGAAATCCGTCCTACTTCATTGGTCGTTGGTTTCCCGCGAACTGCCTGAATGATCGTCCTGATCGCGTCATTCCCTCGCTGACGCGTCGGGTTGGTGGGGGTCAACCCCATCGGCCGCCGGCCAGAAGTCGTGATTCAGTTCGACGAATTCTGCGGCCCAATGGTAGTGATCGAGCAGTCCGGTCGTGTCGCGGCCGAGCAGGCGATAGGCCGCGTAAATCGCTTCGATCGTGGCCAGCCCGCCGTCGGGATCGGACCGAACCTTGGATGACCGGGGATACGCGGTGACCAGCGGCGGCAGGCTGCGGATCGGAACGGCGGCGTGGGCCCGCTGCATCGGCTCGACGTGCCGCCAGGTTCCATCGAGCACCAGCAACCCGCTGTCCGCGTCATCGCGACCCAGCACCGGTCCCCCCAGACCAAGTCGCACGTACCCCGCCAAGTCGTAGGGCATCCGCGGGAAATTGCAAAAGGCAAAATCCGCGCGGCCGCGCAGCGGGCGCACAGTACATTTGGCCCGCCGCTCGCGCGGGTGAAAGACAATCACCGTTGTCGGTGCCGTCGCGGTTGTTTGGAGCTCATTGGCGGCAGTCGTCACGCTGGGAATCTCGGAAAACATGTCGTTCAATCGAAACCTCGTTTAACCCTGAGCCAACGGCGAGGGGGAGTGTAACGCAAGCGCCGACGATTCAGTGAGGGCCAAGCGACGTGGCGGGCTTTTGTTTCTGGCGGCAACGAATACAGTGTGCGGCGTGTCCGAGGCAAGGAATCGCGAGCCATGTCGTCACTGATCGTACTGTGTCCCCACTGCCTGACGTGGATTGAAATCCACGCGCAGTGTTGCACGGAGTGCGGAACGACGGTGATCGTCGAAGACTCCGACCCGGCCCGCGACATTCTGACACAGCGGCTCGGTGAACGGCTGTGCGATCTGGGACCGGTGAAACTGCTGCGACGCGGCTGGCCCGGTTGCGGCCGGCTGCTCGCGACCACCGAAGGGTTGCTGTTTGTCCCCCAGTTTGCGGTCCAACCGAACGGTGCCTTGGAGGCGGTGACGGACGAGGCAGCCGGCGGCTCGGGCCGTGTCGCACACTTGTTTCAATGGTGGTCGCTGCCGCCGTGGCGACGACCCGTTGAAGCGAGCCCGGTTCGCA
>JANMLE010000943.1:0-6859 GCA_031372385.1 Planctomycetota bacterium
CCGGCATCGGCCACGTAGATCAGGCCCTTCGAATCGAAGACCAGATCGTCCGGCGAACGCAGATTTGCCGGACCGGCTCCCCCCTTGTCGAGCGTGCCGAGCGTCAGCGTGACCTTGCCTTCGCGCGACATCCGATAGACGACGTGCCGCGCGTTGTCCGTCACCCAGACGTTCCCCTTCGCATCGACCCGCAATCCGTGGGGCGTCTTGAATTCCCCCCCGCCCCAGCCCGCGATCAGCTTGTGCCGGCCATCGAGCACCAACAGCGGCGGCTCACCCCGATGAAGCACGTAGATTCTGTCGGGACCATCCACCGCCACGGCCGACATCGGGCCGATCGGGATGTCGGACGGCAACGGCAGGAAACCGGTCGAGACATAGGGCTCGGCGGCCGGCATCGACGCGGCGAATGCGAACACGGTCAAGACGGCGAGCAGTCGGTGCATCAGAAACGGTCCTCACAAGATGGCTTCGTCACGATCTCAACCCAAAGCGGCATGCTACCGCGTCTGAACAGTTGGCGTGAACTGTGGCATCAAGATCGGGTCGAGGAGAGTGCGGCAAATCTCCCGGGCTCAATCAGCCGCTGGGCGCTCGATGAGCCGCAGGGCGCTAGCCCCGGTTTGAACGTGCGACCCCAGCAAGAACCGGACGCTAGCGCGTTCCGGCTGATCCCGCCAGAAAATCTTGCCACACCCGTCGCGGACACACGAGCGGGCGGGGGACGATGCGGCAGGGTGGCCGGGGCTGGAGCGGCTTCGCGAAGCCCCGGTTCGGTGCCAACGCAAATCAACGTGTTTGGCAATCAGATCGAAGGCGATTACTCGAAACGACCCGTTTCCAACGTCCAGTGCCGGGGCTTCCCGTTGGTCCAGCCCCGGCCACCCCGCCGATCTTGCGGTGGAGAAGACGGGCAACAGTGCCCGTCCTACAAGTTGTCAACATCACGGTTCAGCACGGTCTTTTCGCGATGTGTTCAAGACGGGTGTCACTTGTTGGCGGCCTTGATTGTCCAAATCGAAATCGAAGTCGATGCCGATTCGCTCGAACGGTTGCTTCAGCTCCACGGCCTGTTCGGGCGAAATCCATTCGACATGGGCCATGCGGGTCCGTGACAGGATCACCGGGAATGGCTCGTCCGGCGGGAAGGCCATCGTGGACCTATAGAGTCGCGACAAGTATGGAACTCTAGTGAATGCGTGATCAAACCGACGACGCGTCGAGACCTTGTCCATCGTCAGAGACTCCGCGTCCACCTGCGTGATCAGTCCGATGTGCTCGGTCCTTGTTCGTGTGCGTCCGTCGCGGACTTCGATCATCTGCACCCGACACCACTCACCGGGAGCGAGCGATCGCAGATCCGTCTCCGAGACGTTGTTCGTCTCGAACGGGGAAGCTGTCTGTTGCGGAAACATGGCGCAACCGGTCAGCAGACAGAGAGCGCAGCACAGGAGTGATTGTGGAAGTCGCATGGGAATGACCGCTGAGTTTTGAGTTCTGAAAAGTGGGACTTGAAATGAAGACTCTGGCGAGGACTGCGTCTCAGACCAGCGTAGCCATCATCGCTCCGCGTGATGAGCGGTACACAGGTGGACGCCTGGTCCCACACGGCTCATCACGCGGAGCGATGATGGCTACGCAAAAGGCAATTCCAATGAAACAGCCCGGTTGCATCGGGCAACCGGGCTGAAAGGATTTGCATCGCGGATCAGGCGGCGCGCTGTTCGGACTCGATCGATTCGAGGGTTTCCAGAGCGATCGTCGGGGCGGGGGTCCAGCCCTTGAGGTTGGAGCCCGGTCCGCCGCGGGGGGGATAACCGTACTCTCGCAGCTTGCCGGAGAGGGTGCGGATGCCGATTTGCAGTGCCTTGGCGGTCTTTTCGCGGTTGCCTGCGAACCGGTTGAACGTCGCTTCGATCAGCTTGCGTTCCATCTCGGCGAGCGTCAGGCCCGGCAGACCGTCGGCCTCTTCTTCGGTGACGTCGCGCGGTGTCAGCCACGGCTCGATCATCGACGCGGTCAGCTTGCCGCCCCAATCGAGGGCACACGCCCGTTCGATGACGTTTTCCAGTTCGCACCCGTTGCCCGGCCAGTCGTGGCGTTGCAGCAGGTGCAGCGCATCCAGCGTGAGCGAACGGGGCGGCTTGCCTTCGCGGCCGGCCACTCGCCGCAGGAAGTGTTCGGTGAGCGGGGCGATGTCGTCCTTGCGGGACCGCAGCGTCGGCAGTTCGAGGCGGGTTTGCGAAGCCTCTTCGTACAGGTCGCGCCGGAACAACCCCTTGTCCACCTGGCTGACCAGATCGACGTTGGCTCCGAAGACGAACCGGACGTCGAACCGAATCCGCTCATTGGACTGCGGATGGATGAAGTACTGCTCGCGGATCAGCGCGGTGATCTGCTTCTGGACCGGCAGGGCGACGAACTGCACCTGTTCGAGCAGCAGCGTCCCGCCATCGGCGAGTTCCAACCGACCGGGGTGTCGGATCGTCTGGCCCATCGGAGCCGCTTCGCACTGACCGAACAGATCGGCTTCCAGCGTTTCGGCGGAGAGCACGCTGCAGTCGATCTTGATGAAGGGTCGGTGGGCGCGGCGGCCGGAGTCGTGAATGGCCTGGGCCACCAAGTCGGTGCCCGATCCCGGTTCGCCCTGGATCAGGACGCAGCCGTTGTGTTCGGCGATGGTTTGCACTTGTTGACGCAGGGCGTGCATGGCCGGGCTGTGGCCGACCATGTCCCGCAGGTTGCGGTTGCTCAGTTGCCGGCGCAGGCGGCGGTTCTCGGCCATCAGCTTTGATCGCTGAACGGCGGCGGCCAGCGTCAACGCGAAGGTTGATGACGTGTACGGCTGTGGCAGCAGTTCGATGCCGTTCGCCGCCGGCAGGATTTGGGGAGCGTCGTCGGACGGCGCGGCGATCAGGCAGACCAGTTGGGACGACCAGCCCTTTTGCTGGATCAAACCGGCGAGCGAGCCCGCGGTCTCTCCGGGTGCCAGTGGTCCAACGAGACAGACCTCGCAGGCTTGCAGGCTGAGTGACTGGGCCGCCGCGTCGTAGGAGTTGACCACTCGGGTGGTCAGTCCGGCGGAACGGACGTCGTTCTCCAGTCGCCAGGCCAGGTCCGGATCGCAGGTCACGATCAGGACATTGGGGGCCGGTTCGGCCACAGGGGCCGAAGCACGCTGGGGAAACGGGATCACATCGGGATGAGAATTCGTCATGCGGTCACCATGATCGGGAAGGGACGATGTGCCGAAGTCGGCGCGCACGACGGACGGCCCGTCGGACGCGAAGTCTTCGGTGGAAAACGGCCAAGTCGCCGTACAAACGGATTGGGGAAACGGGAGAGAGGCGCGCTTCGCGCCAGGCGCGAAGTGAGATCGCCGAGGAACGGTCCCGCGGTCAGTCGCGCTGTCACCAAGGGCGGCAGCGAGGCCAGAACCGGAGTCGATCGTTCGGCTCGAATCGCAATCGAAATGTGTTTGGGAGATGGACGAGGGGGTGTTTATTCGCAACCGGCAGAATGTGTCAATTGGTTTTGGTTGAAGTGAAAAAGAATTGTAAAACGCGGCAATTCCGCAGTTCTTCTGAAGCTCGACGCATCCGCTGGCACGCGAGTTAACGCTGCCGTAGGCATCATGGAGACGTTTAGCCCCAACGCCATCGGCGTGGGCGCGAATTTGGGTCGAGCGTTCACCGGCGCGCACGCCGATGGCGTAGCGGTTAAACGAATTCACGCATCCGCTGGCATGCGGACCAGGCTTACCAGCACCGAAGCCACCAGCGCCAGTGCGGCACCGACTCCGAAGGCGGTCAACGGGCCGAATGACTGATACAACGCGCCGAACAACAGGCTGGCGGGCAGTGTCGAGATGCCGATGGCGAAGTTGAACCAGCCGAATGCGAGGCCTTTTCTCTCCGGCCCCGCGAGTGCCGCGACCAGCGTCTTCTCCGCCGGCTCGGTCAACCCGTAGAACAGCGAATAACAGAGGAAGATCACCCAGACCTGCCAGGCATTCACAGCCAGAGCGAAGCAGAGGTAGATGACCGCGTAGACAAACCAGCCGAGCAGGATGAACGGCTTCGGCCCGTAGCGATCGACACCGGCACCACACCACAGATTGCCGGAGCTTTTCAGAATGTGGAACAGGCACCACAACACCGGGAGCAATACCTTCGGCACGCCGAGTTCCTCGGCGCGCAGCAGGAGGAAGGCGTCGCTGGAGTTGCCAAGTGAGAAGATCACCAACGCGAGCAGGAACAGCCGGAAGTTCGCATCGAACGGGGCCAGCGTAAGGTGAACCCGCGGTGTGACGGGCTCGTTGGTGTCGTGGCTCACGTCGTCGCTGACGCCCTCGCTCACGCTTCGGGTTGGTATGTCGGGATCGCTGACGCCGTCTGGCACGCCGTCGTTCACGCTTCGGTTTGGTGTGGCGGAATCATCGTCACCTTCGGGCGATCCCTCGCTGACGCTGCGGGTTGGTTTTGTTTCCTTCAAGCCGAAGATCACCAGCCCGACGACCATCAGGCCGGGTATCAGGCTCAGCAGAAACAGGGTGCGGATCTGATCCGGCCAGAACCACAGGAACGCGGTGGCGAGCAACGGGCCGATCGCCGCGCCCAAGTGGTCCATCGCGCGATGAAATCCGAAGGCGCGACCGCGCAGAGATTGTGCGCACGAGTCCGCGATCATGGCATCTCGCGGTGAGGTTCGAATCCCCTTGCCGATGCGATCGCCCACGCGGATCGCCGCCAGTTGCCAGATGCTGCCGACGGCGCCGATCCAAGGCCGGACCAGCGCCGCCAGCGAATATCCGAAGACCACGAATCCCTTGCGTCGCCCCGCCCGATCAGACCACCCGCCGGACCACAGCTTGAGCAGGCTGGCGACGGAGTCGGCCAGCCCCTCGATCATCCCCAGCGCGAACTTGTTGCCTGCCGTCAGAGTCAGCAGGAAGCCGGGCAGCAGCGGAAAGATCATCTCACTGGCAATGTCGTTCAGCAGACTGGCCAGACCGAGGACGCGAACGTTGCGCGGCAGGGATGGTGCGGGCGGCGCGGCCGGGTCGTGGGTGGTCATCGCCGTGACGCCTCGCGACGGGCGACGGGGGGAAGAGATTGCAAATTGAGAATTGCTAATTGCAAAGTGCAAAGTGGGGAGAGACGCGAGGGGATTGCCTTTCCAATTTGCAATTTGCAATTAGCAATTGACACTTTGCAATTCCTTACTTCCACGCGAACGCTTCGCCGGTCAGCCGTTCAAACGCTTCGACGTACTTGGACCGCGTTCGCTCGATGACGTCCGCGGGCAGCGGGGGCGGCGGGCTGTTCTTGTCCCAGGTCGTCGATTCCAGCCAGTCGCGGACGAACTGCTTGTCGAAGCTGGGCTGGCCGCCGCCGGGCGCGTACTGGTCCGCCGGCCAGAAGCGCGAGCTGTCGGGGGTCAGCACCTCGTCGATCAGGATGATCTGGTCGTCCAGCAGGCCGAACTCAAACTTGGTGTCGGCGAGGATGATGCCGCGGCCGAGCGCATATTCGGCGGCTGTGGAATAGATGTACAGGCTCAATTCTCGCAGTGCATGGGCTCTCTCCGTCCCGACGATCTCACACATCCGTTCGAACGGAATGTTCTCGTCATGTCCGGTCTCGGCCTTGGTGGCCGGTGTGAAGATGGGAGCGGGGAGCTGATCGCTTTCGCGCAGACCGGCGGGCAGCTTCAGTCCGCAGACGGTTTGCGACGCCTTGTATTCCTTCCAACCGGAACCGGCGAGATAACCCCGCACCACGCATTCGACGGGAAAGACCTTCGTCTTGCGGACGACCATGCTGCGGCCGACCAAGTCATCCAGATTGGTTCCCTCGGGCAGCGGCAAGTCCGCGGGATTCATGCTCAGCAGATGATGCGGGACGTCGAGGAACCGGAACCAGAACCGGCTGATCTGGGTCAGCACGCGTCCCTTGTCGGGAATGCCGCTGGGCAGAATCCAGTCAAACGCACTGATGCGGTCGGTCGCGATGAACAGCAGGCGATCGCCGAAGTCGTAGATATCGCGCACCTTGCCGCGGACCGGAGTCCGACCCGCGAGGTGACTGTGAAGAAACGGGATCGACGAAGCTGGAGTGGACATCGTGGTGGTGGATGGTGCCGGTTGAAAGGATGGAAGGTGAATCAGGATCAAGCAGCGGCGAGCCTAACATTGGCGACATTGTTGAACAACCCGGACGACAGAACTACACTGCCGCGAACTTTCCAACCGGCGCGTTCGGTTTCATCAGCGAATCGCGGAGTTCATCGCGGGCATCAGGTCAATGGGACGCACTTTCGGTAGCCACGGTCACCAGACCGTGGGATTCATTCGGTCACTGTGCCATCCCCACGCTCTGGCGAGCGTGGCTACGAAATGAAGTCAGCATTACCGGGTGTCGCGTGCGTCGTATTTTCTGTCGAGATTCCCTTCGGCTGCGGATTGACTGTGTGTCCAACCTCAACCAACCACTGCTCTCCTTAGCACGCCGGGGCCGCGCATGGGCTTGATCCGTTTCGCCGTTCACCCGGCATCGTTGATGGAGGATTGGCCCGAGGTCTATCGGGGCTACCTGTCGGGTGCGGACGGACGCGTCTTTCCCACGCGGATCGAAGTCGACGGTCACATCGTCGGCTGTCGGCGAACAACTTCGGAAAGCTCCAAGTTTCACGTGGCGTTTCCGGTTCCGGACTTCGGCCGGCCGATCGTCATCACCGCTTCGCTTCCCGAACGAGCACAACCGTACCTGCTGGTCGTGGAACTGGCGCGCGGCAAGATCGTTCAGGTTCGAAATCAGGCCTCGAACTGGGAACTGGCGGGGATGCAGATTCCCCCGGC
>JANMLE010000947.1:0-11539 GCA_031372385.1 Planctomycetota bacterium
TCAAGCCCCTCCTGCACGGCCCCGACGAACGTCAGCACAAACATCGCCACGGCCGTCCCGCTGACGGTCAGCAGCGTGCGCAGACGGTGTCGCCACAGGGTCTTGGCGATGTAGGGAACGAAGCGCAGCATGATCTTGTCCTCGGCTTTCTTTAGGCCGGATGATTCACCACGAAAAACACGAAAGACACGAAAGTGAAGAAAAGACGAGAGTTCTGATTCAAAGTGGCCGCAATGTCACGACGCCCGCTGTCTTGAGATGCCCTGACCGCAACTCTCTTCATTTTCGTGTCTTTAGCGCATTTCGTGGTTGCTCATGAATTGTCCGAGTTACGCGGTCGCCATTGGCGGGGAATCGACGAATTGCCCGCGTTCCAGTCGCAGGCGGCGGGAGGCGGTCGCGGCGGCGTGCGCATCGTGGGTCACCATCAGCAGCGTCATTCCCAACTCGGTGTTGAGCCGTCGCAGCAATTGCAGGATCTGTTCGCTCGTTTCCGCATCCAAGTCGCCCGTCGGCTCATCCGCGACGATGATCGTCGGATGGGCCACGATGGCGCGGGCAATGCCGACTCGCTGTTCCTGTCCGCCCGACAGTTGACGCGGATAGTGTCCCGCGCGATCGGTCAGTCCCACAGCCTCGAGCGCGATCCGCACCCGTTTCTCGCGGTCGCGCGAGGACATCCTGAGCAACAGCAGCGGCAGCTCGATATTCTCATAGGCGGTCAGCACCGGGATCAGGTTGTGCATCTGAAAAATGTATCCGACGTTCTCCGCCCGCCAACGCGCCAACCGCGTGCGCGACAGCCGCGTGATGTCGAGTCCGTCGACGAGGATCTCGCCAGACGTCGGCCGGTCGATCCCGGCGATCAGATTCAGCAGCGTGCTCTTCCCCGACCCGCTGGCTCCCATCAGCGAGACGAACTCGCCCCGCCCGATCGTCAGGTTCGCCTCGTGCAGCGGGGTGATCCGTTGGTCGCCCTGAATGTACTCGCGCGAGATGTTGTGGATCTCGACCAGTGGCATGCTGCGTTCCTTCAGTCCGGCCCGCCGGAGCGATTGATTTGTGAGGACTTCAAGGTGGAAGACGTGTTCGGACTGGCCGTCCCCGGCTGTCGGCCGAGGCTGTCATCAAGGCCGGTGATCCGGATGCGTTTTCCGTCGGACAGCATCTCGCGACCGCCGACAATCAGCCGGTCGCCGACATGCAGGCCGCTGATGATTTCCACGAAACTCTCCGCGGTGACCGCCCCCGCGGTCACGCTGCGCTGTCGCGCTGTCCGCGTCATCTGATCGGCGACCCAGACCGTCGACTGGCCCTCCTTCGACAGAACCAGTTCGCGGGGGACGAGCAGACGGAGCGCGGCGGACTCTTCCGAGCTTTGTGCCTGTGGCGGTGCCAGAAATGTGACCTGCACCAGCATGTCCGGCTTGAGCACTTCCGGAGGATGATCGACCGACAGCTTGACCTGAAGCGTGTTCTTCTGAATGTCGGCGAGAGACGTCGTCATCAGGACATGTCCCGTCATCGGTGAGGGACACGCCGGAGTTTCGATCCGGACCGCTTGGTTCGCCAGCACTCGGGGAATGTCATCGAGTCGAACATCGGCGCGGATCTGCAGACGTTGGGGATCGTACATCGTCAACACGGTGCTGGCGTCGAGTGATGCCGCGCGGTCGATCCCCATCAGTCGGCTTCCCGGCTTGGCGACGAGCGACAGCACGCGGCCGGCGGACTTCGCGCGCACGTCCATCCGTTCGAGCTTCAGCAGCGCCGCGTCCAGATCCGCCTGCGCCTGTTGGGCGTGGGCGACCGACCGGTCAACCTGCGCCTGCGCCTCGGCCACCTGCCGGGTCTCGTCGATCTTCAGTTCCAATCGCCGCTGGAGCACGTCGCGCCGCTTCGTCAGCGCCATGCGCTCCCGCTCGCCAAACTTGACCTGCTGCCGGTACTCGTCGAGGTGTGCGCGGACTGATTCCAAGTCGCTTTGCGCCCGCTTGAGAACAATGCCTGGCACGGACCCCGCGGCCTGCAACTTGCCGGCCACCTCCAGTTCGTGAAGTTCGCGCTTGGCCTCGCCGCCGCGAATGAGCGCCGGCAATCGGGCGAGCTCTGTCTCCAGCTTGGCGAGCGCGGCGTCCGCTTCGGTCAACGCGGCCTCGAGCGCAATCGGATCGTCAAAGTGAGCCGTGGCCGCGGTGAGCGCGGCCCGCGCACCAGCCAGGTCCGCCTCGCGCAGACGGACGTCGGCCTCCGCGCGGACAACGGCGATCGCGGCATCGCGGCGGACGAGGCGCGCGACGACTTGTCCCGCCTCCACCGGCTGCCCCTCGACGACCAGCACTTCGTCGACGATCCCCTCCACGAACGCGGAGACGACAACCGGCTGAGGCCGCGGCTCGACCCAGCCTGCCGCTTGAAACAACGGCGCGTTGGTCGCGGCGAATTCCGCGCGGCTGACGATGACCGGGACGACCGTCACCGGCTGGCCGGGCCATAGACTGTCCCGCAACGACCAGCCCAGCGTCGCGATGAAGCCGCCCACGATGACGAGCGGCAGCACCAGACGCGCCACCACTGATCGACGTCGTCGCGCATCGCGACCCTCACGCGGGACGCGATCGATGGCCAATTCGCGCAGATCAATTTCCGTCGCCATGTCAGGATCTCCAGTTGAAGTCTAGTAGCAGGCACATTCCATGTGCCGTCCGCAATTCGTGGGTTACGGCACATGGAATGTGCCTACTACTTTCCAGAGTCAGTGCCATTGGGCTGACGCCACCCGGCTCACCAGGAATGTCTCATCACGGACGTGGAGCACGTTTTTAACGTGCTCGGGATCTTGGAAAGCGGGCACGCTGGAAGCGTACCCCACGTCTTTCAATTGGCGGTCATTTCTTGTCGGGAACCAGATACACACCGGTGGCGAGGACCGTCAGGTTTCCCGCGTCATCGCGTTTCGCTTTGCCCCGCACGACGACCGTTTGCAGTTCCTTCACGCCGAGCAGCTTGCGGGCGTCCTCTTCCACAACGATTCCGGAACCGTCGACGACCTTGATCAGCGCGCGGTTGGCGGGGAGCTGGTCCGTCGAACAGCAATAGTCCCACGGCGTCGGGCACCCTTCATCCGGCTTGCAGGGCTCGAGCTTCGGATCGACGATCGTGAACGCGGCGCGACCATCAACCCACGGATTCGCATCGCCGCCGATCCGTCCGAGGATCGTCACGTCGTCCGCATCCTTGGCCGAGGCCCGCACGTCTCCAACGGGCTTGGCGTCCGGCGGCTCTGCGGCAAGCAACGCCTTCGATGTCGCTGCACGTGCGGATGTGCTCCACGCCGGCGCGTTGGCCGGACCCGATGACTTGCCGCAGCCGCCCGCAGTGACGGTCAGTGTGAAA
Source organism: Planctomycetota bacterium (assembly GCA_031372385.1). GTDB lineage: Bacteria > Planctomycetota > Planctomycetia > Planctomycetales > Planctomycetaceae > Schlesneria. Next base: position 3,397 of record JANMLE010000947.1, read on the forward strand.
CAAACAGACATCGTCCCAATCGCTCTCAACATTTCTCGTTCTCCCAAAACTGTGGTGACGTTAGATCGCTTTCAATCCTTCAACCACGGGCATTCGCAGGGCGCGCCAGGCGGGTGGGACTGATCCCAGCACGCCAATGGCCAACCCCGCCGACAACCCGCACAACAATGACACGCTGTTCAATCGCAGCGTGAACGCTCCCATTGTGAATCGCACCGCCACGCCATCGAGCAACGGCAACGCGACCGCCGTGGCGGCCAGTGATCCGCAGGCGGCCAGCAGGACTCCCTCCTGAATGATGCTCAACGCGATCGCTCTACGTGAAAAGCCGAGCGTCTGCAGCATGGCCAATTCCCGCACCCGGCCAACCACCGCGCTGTACATGGCGTTCAGACCCGCGAACACCCCCGCTCCCGAAACCAGTGCGACAATCAGCCACGCCACGCGGCGCACCGGCCCGTAATGGGCCTGCAGGGCGGCATAGTATTTCTGTTCGGGTGTGGCTTCCCATTCGAGATCGACCCGCTCCTTGCAGAATTCACTGACATCCGCCAAGCCCTTCGGCTCGCTGACTGTCACCGCGATCAGACTGTAGTCCTGACGCTTCATGGCCTGCTGCAATTCATCGGCCGGACACCAGATCTCAGACTCGAACGTCGCGCCAGCCGCGGCGAAGAGTCCGCTGATCTTCCACGAACGCCCCTCGATGAGCAGCTTCTTCCCGATCATCAGGTCTGTCGGATCGCAGCCCAGTTTGGTCGCGGCCAAACGTCCGACGAGCGCCTCACCCGCGGTCGGCCAGTCACCCTCGACCATTTGAAACTGTTGGCGAACGAGCGGTGCGGCCAGCGTGACGCCGCGCACCAACCCCAGCGCCGGTCCGCGACCCGTCTCCGTCGTCACTTCGGTCCCCAGGAACAACTCCGGCGAAATGTGTGTTTGCCGGTGACGGGTTTCGATCCGCGACAGACTCGCCGACAGCACGCCGGGCCCCTGTCCTGGGATCGTCGAATTCTCGATGTTCTCGCCGGCACCGAGGGAATGAACCAGCACGACGAGCGGATCGCCGCTGGCGGTTAACGACGCCTCCAAGCCCTCAACAAACGCGACGACCAGAAACACGAGCAGCACAACGATGGCGATCCCCAGCAGCGTGAGCACACTCCGCCCCGGACGCCGCCACAGGTTGCGAACGCCGTAGTCCCACGGGAGTGGCCGAAACGTCAACATGAAAGGAAGACCTCGGGGAACGCCAGGAAACCCACAGGCAATCGACCGTTGGATTGCCAGCGCCGAATCGCCCGGACGAAATCAACACGCAAAGAAGAGAAGACCTGCGGTCTGGATCATGGGCAGGTCGGCAACCCAGCGCACAGCTCGCAGGAACGCGCGCTGTCAGCGATGCGCGGCGCAGATCGAGAGCTAGATCTGCAACGAATGAATGGCCAGACGGCGCGCGCGCCCCGGCAGGCCGCGACCCGGGTCGTCATCCAATCGGCGACACGATGTCACCCGGACGGATTGAACGACACCCATCGCACCGGCGTCCACTGCGGAATCAACGTGCGACAGTTCCACCGCAACACCGGATTCCCGATCCGTCAGCACCGCACCGTTGCAAATGCAGTTGCAGCAGTCGTCGTCGGACTTGGGGGCGGCGGGCGCTTTCGCTGGTTTCGAACGATGCGCGCAACAACGGCATCCGCTGTCGGCCACAGCTTTGGCGGGCTGCGGGGGGGCGGACTGCGCCGTGCATCGAAACGGGCAGGCCACCAGGCCGGCGATCATCAGGAGTGCAGTCAGGGATTTTGACATGGCGAGAGACTAGCACCCCGGCGGGGGGCACGGCAAGACGTCACAACACCAGCGTCGCGCATGCGCAGAGGTGGCACTCAAGACCACCAACCCTCCTGCTGTCGCTGAATTCCCAAGAATTCAGCTCGCAGAGAACGCCTCCCAACATTCGTCGAATGTCGAAACCACTGAATTCTTGCGAATTCAGCGACAAGAATGGTTCACGGCGTTGGGTGGCACTTGGCGTCGTTGCGAATCTCGGCCCGCCGCGCGCGATCACGCCGCGGCATTTCACGGCTTCGGATGGCCATTTTTCAGTGCCCGTGCGACTGACGTCGCCTGCGTGGTGGAGTTCGTCCAATCGGGTGGGGGCGTGTCGCCGAGGGACTGCAACCACAGACGCAGGTCGTTCTGGTACTCGCACGACAGGTTGCCATGCACGAGTTGGCGGTGGAAGGCCGCGGCGCCGGTTTCGGACAGGTCCGCCGCTTCAGCACTCGCGAAACGGTCCTCGGGATTCGGGGCGATCAAGCCGACGATCAACTGCATCAGCAGCTTGTTTTCGAGCACCTCGGCCGGAAGCAATGTGCTGAGACGTTCGGGCAGCCGGCGCTTGGATTCGATCAGTTCCGGATATGAATCGGCCACCTGGAACGGCGGTCGGCCGGCAAGCAGTTCCACCAGGACATAGCCCAGACTGCACAGGTCCGCACGCGGCGTCCAAGCCGCACCGAGCATGACTTCGACGGCGGCGTACAGCGGCGTCCACTTGCGGTACGGGGCGAGTTCACCAAACTCGGTGGCCGAGCCGAAGTCGACGACCTTCGCGGTCCCCGAGCGTTCGAGCATGATGTTCGCCGGCTTCAGATCGCCGTGCAGGATCCCCACCCGGTGCATCGCCGCCACCGCTCCCAGACAGTTCCGCAGGATGGCCACGGCCACACCGGGCTTGAGCGCCAACTGCTCGGACTCTTCAAACATGATCTGTTTGAAGCGTTCATAGTCGTGCAGGCTGCAACCCCGGCGGCATTGGGCGGCCATCTCGGGACGCACCAACTGACTCAGGTCGAACCCGTCGACGAACTCGGTGACCATCACATGGATGCCGTCACAGTCGACGAAGTTCTGCACGTTGAGCAGATGATGGTCCTGCACCAGGGCCAGAATGCCCGTCAGACGCGCGATCCGCCGCATGTCGCTGCGATAAGTTTCATTGGATGCGTACGACACCGGCGAGAAGAATTTCAGCGCGACGGGGACGGCAATGTTGTGCGCGGCCAGGCGGTCGACCAGACAAACGACTCCCTGACCGCCCCGCCCCAGTTGACGCAGCAGCCGGTAATGGGCGGTCCACGAGATCGACGGACCGCTGACCATTTCGAGATAACGGTCCGCCAGCGGCCCCGATGCGGAGTCCGCCCCCTGTCCGTGAGGCTCCGGACTCATGAGGGCCGTCGTCAAAAAATTACCGAACTGGGACACAGCGTTCCATCGCTTTCCTGGATGCGTTCCTGACGTGAACCGATCCGTCGCGTCATCGAATAGAACCGGCAGGGGGATGGGAGGTTGTATTGCCCCCGCTCACTTCTCCGCAACCCCTGTCCCCGATGCCGCGAGCGAAGGCCAACGCGCACGTTCACCGGCGAACGACTCGGATTTCAAGAGCCATCGCCGCCCACCGATTTGTTGCAATACCTCGGTAATACCTCGTACCCCGTTCCCAAGCTCCCGCTTGGGAACGGACTCCGGCCAAGCTCCTGCTTGGCGTGAAGAACGCGGCGCACGCCATCTCGCGACCCTCGAAGCGGAGCTTCAAGGACGGGCGTTCCCAAGCGGGAGTTTGGGAACGAGAAACTCGCCCCGCTTCAGCCGCTCGTAGCTGGCGACCTCGACCTTGATCTGCTCGTGATCAGGAACGAACGGAGTCGCGCACCCGCTTGATCGCGTCCTTGGACAGCTTCGGTTGCTTGAACTGCACGGCCTGCTGCTTCAGCCGCTCTTCCTGCTCGCCCAACCGCCGGACGGCGTCTTTGTATTCGTTCTCATTGCGAATCATGGATCGCCCAACATCTTGATGATGCCCTTCGAGACTCCGGCGGCATGCCACTGTTTCGGAGTCCTCGCAGAAGCAGTGCGAATGGGCAGCCAACTCGCCCACTTCACTGCTTGTCCCAAAGCCGACAAGCAGTGGCACATCTTTGAAACAGAGAGACGGTTTGAGCCGGGCCACCCGTCCCGTTGTGCAGGACGTGCAGGAGCATGCCGGGCCAGAGGCTGCCGGTCTTCAGGCAGACCACGCCCAGAAAACAGGTCGGGGCGAACCGTTCGAAGAACAGGGCGTCGCGCACGAAACGTGGAACAGGCCGAACAGCATGCTCGACAGGGGCACCGCCAGCGGGCCGGACATCTCGGCGCGGAAGGCGGTTTGCAGGCAGCCGCGAAAGAACAGCTCTTCACACGCCGCGGGACCATCGCCAGCGCGACCAGTTTCCATGCCCAAGGGAACGGCGTCGATCTGGGCTTTGAACGATTCGAACCGCTTGATGAAATCGCTCACGCGGCAAGCGAAGTGCCATGAGTCCGCAGGGCATCGGAAGCGGCGCGAGCCGTTTCGATCGTGCGTCCGAGCCCTGCGCTCTGCAGCGTCCGGCTCGGTGCCGACGACAGCGGGGGATTGGTCGAACCGTCCACACGGCCCGTGACGGACTCCCGCCGCCATCTGTCCGACCTCATCCACAGAAGGCGAATGATCGGCCGCGCCCCTCACCGGCAGGACCACGTGACACAGCAGCGCCGCGGGAATCATCCGGCCGCCGTGGCTGTGTGCCGTCGGAATGAAGGAGCGAGCGGGTGGCATGAACTGACTCGAATGATCAGACCGTAATAGATCGTTTCAACCAGATCTTTGCCGTTGGTGGCATCGCGTCAGCCGCCTGTTGCGGCCAGATGCGGTTCGACGAGTTTGTTCCAGATCTCGTAGCCGCTCTCGTTCATGTGCAGTTGATCCTTCAAGAACAACTCGGCGCGCGGCGTCCCGTCCTGGTCGAGCATCGGCGTCCAAACGTCAACGAACACCTGGCCTTTGCCGTGCGCGATCTCGTCCCGAATGAGCCGGTTCGCTTCCAAAGCCTTCTCGCGCAGCTTCCACCGGCTGGGGCTGGGCTTGATGGAGACGAAGACGATTTTCGTGTCGGGCAATGCCGCCTGAACCTTGTCGCGAAAGATCCGGTAGTCGTCGCGAACCGTGGCGGGGGATTTGCCGGACGCGATGTCGTTGTCGCCGGCATAGAGCACGACCACGCGCGGCTTGTTAGCGATAACGATCCGTTCCGCGTGGCGCGCGGAATCGGCCAGTTGCGATCCGCCGAATCCGTGGTTGATGCAGGCGTGTTTTGGAAAGCTGGTTTCCAACTTCCAGAGGCGGATGCTGGAGCTCCCCACAAACAGGTTCGCTCCGGTGGGCGCGGCGGACTTTTGATCCTGCTCTTCGAGTTTCCGGATCTCCGGTTCCCAGCGATCGGCCGCCGCAGGCTTCGGCTCCTGCCCCCATCCTGCGGAACCGGCACTCAGGAGGACCAACCCAACGGCGACGGCCAGTGCGTGCGTGTTTTTCATTCCGGTTGTCTCGCCTATTCCAAGGAATTCGTTGCCCGATCCAATTAGCATGTCTCGATTACCGAAAAACACAACTCCACTCCCTTCCCTTCCTGCGGCCAGCCGATATACTTCGCATCTCCTTCCCACAAAGAAGGTCACCCTGACGCGGGGTGGAGCAGCCCGGTAGCTCGCGAGGCTCATAACCTCGAGGTCGTAGGTTCAAATCCTGCCCCCGCCACTTCCATAACCCCCGCAGTCGCGAATTCGTGACTGCGGGGGTTTCTTCGTTTACCGGTCGCGACGCTGTTGCTACAGGCAATGGACAACGTGCGGTGAACTGACGCGGGCATTGCTGAATGTCCGAAACGGATTCGGACCGCTGTGTCAATGTCCGATCCCCGCTTCGTTATTGGATGCGAGCAACCGTCAGGTGATGCGATCCGTTCGCCAGTCTGGTGGCCAATCGCGACAGTCGAATTGCGACTCGCCGATCAGTTCTCCCGGGTTGACCATATACCATATCCGATATACTCTTCACGCAACTGAAGGAGATTTCGGGAATGGCGAAGACGCGACCTGCTGAACAGGAAAAAGCGGCGTCGAAGCCGCTGGTTTGGTTGCACGGCGAGATCAAAACGCCCCCGTTCACCGTGGAGGGGCGACAGGAGGCTGGCATGCTCCTGCGCTTGTTGCAGCAAGGCGAGCGATTGGGGATGCCTCAAGCGGAGCCGTTACCGGATGTCAGTCTCCGATGCGGCGCGTTGCGGGTTCGCGACGCTGGGCACAATTGGCGAATCATGTACCGCATCGACGCCGACGCGGTTCTGATTTTGGAAGTCTACTCGAAAAAGACCCGGAAGATTCCCGGCGAAGTGATCGAGCGGTGTCAGCAGCGGCTCAGGCAGTACGACGCAGCCATCAAGGCCGCGGAGAAGCAAACGGGGAATTGAGGACAGGCCGATGGATGCCACAAAGCGTAAGGCGATTGAAGCGGTGGGATGGAAAGTCGGTGACGCCGCTGATTTTCTGGAAATGAGCGACGAAGAGCGACAACTGCTCGATACGCGGGTCGAACTTGCCTTGGCGATTCGCCGACAGCGGGAGGCGCTTCACTTGTCACAGAAGCAACTCGGGGTGAAGCTCAAGACGAGTCAACCTCGCGTCGCCAAGATCGAACGAGCCGCGCCCGATGTTTCACTGGACCAACTCGTTCGCGCATTCATGGCGGCGGGCGGAAAGATCGTAGTCAAGTCTGCGAAGGCGAAAGCCAAGAAGGGAAAGCGGTCTCCAAGCCGAAAGGAGACCGTGATTCTGCAAGTGGAAACGTCGGAATAGGGACTCTCTCGCCTCCGATGCTCCGTCTCGAAGTTCCGTCGTACGAAAGAGTCGCCGCCCCGGAGAAACAGATGCGCACCCGTTTCTGCCTTTGTCTGCTGGTCGTTGTTGCCTCAGCATCGTCCGCGTTCGCCGAAGCCGTGCGGTTTGAGATCACGCGGCGCGAACCGTTTGCGAACGGGGAAGCCTTCGGCGCGGCGGGGCCTTATGAACGGATCGTCGGCCGCGTCCACTTCGCGATCGATCCGGGGCTGCGACAGAATGCCGGAGTGGTCGATCTGCCACTCGCTCCGCGGAACGACTCCGGTAAGGTTGAGTTCTGGGCGGACCTGTTCATCCTCACCCCGGCGGACCCCGCGAAGGGGAACGGGGCACTGCTGTACGACGTGAACAACCGCGGCAACAAGCTCGCTCTGGGGATGTTCAACTACGGCGGCAACAACAACCCGACGACCCGCGAGCACTCCGGCGACGGCTTTCTGATGCGTCACGGTTTCACGATCGTCTGGAGCGGCTGGGACGGCGAACTGATACCCGGCGGCGATCGGCTGCGATTGATGGCCCCGGTCGCCAAGTCGGGCAGCGAGCGGATCACTGGGAAGGTGCGCTGCGAGTTCATCCCGTCGCCCGGCACGAAACGGATGGTCGTGAACTGGGCCAATCATGGTTCGTATCGACCGACTGAGACCGGACAGCGCGACGCGACGTTGACGATCCGACCGCGACAGTCCGCGGCGCGCGTGGTCGTGCCGCTCGATCAGTGGACGTTGCACGTGGCCGACGTGTCGAGCGACACGGCGACTCAATTGCCCAACGTCGAAGTCGAAATGCCCGGCGGCATGCAGGCCGGTTCGATCTATGAGTTGATCTACGAAGCGGCCGATCCGCTGGTGATGGGTGTCGGCTTCGCTTCCGTCCGCGATCTGATCGCCGCGATCAAGGCGGGCTCCGGCGAGGGGAACCCGCTGGTGAAGGATGGCAAACCGTTCATCCTCCGCGCTCATGGCTTTGGAGTGTCTCAAAGCGGGCGATTCCTGCGCGAGTTTCTCTATTCCGGCTTCAATGAGGACGAACAAGGGCGGCCGGCCTTTGACGGGTTGATCCCGCATGTCGCCGGCGGTGGATTGGGCTCGTTCAACCATCGCTTCGCGCAACCGACGCGGCATTCGAATCAGCACGATCACCACGACTATCCACCGGACCGGTTCCCGTTCGCCTATGAGACTCAGACCGACCCGTTGTCAGGACAGACCGACGGCATCCTGCGTCGGGCCACCGAGACCAAGACAGCGCCGCTGGTGATGCACACTCAATCAGCGGCCGAGTATTGGACTCGCAGCGGCTCGCTGCCGCACACCGACCCGTTGGGTGTTCGGGATGCCCGCGTTCCCGAGCGAGTCCGCTTCTACACGTTCGG
>JANMLE010000948.1:0-2126 GCA_031372385.1 Planctomycetota bacterium
TCACGGGTGGTGTTGTACGACGCCACGGGCCGGTTCAGCGAAGTCAGACCGATCACGGTCGTCGGCGCGCTGTCCGGTGCGACAGTGAAGCTGACCTGGCCGGCCTTCAGCGGGCCGCTCAACATCACCCCTGTCCGCGCCAGCGTCGAGGCCAGGGAGCAGCGTTACAGTTTGCTGTTGTCAGTGCGGCGCGGCTTCTCGGGGACGTCGTTCATGGACGTCGTGGTCTTCTTCCGCCGGCCGTTCTCGGCGAAGGATGAACAGGCCTACGTGGCGACGTTCACTGCGGCGATGGATCCCGGATTCGACGGCAAGCCCGGGATTTCCGGTGTCGACGACGACGGGAAGAACGGAGCCGACGACTTGGGCGAGCTCGGCTGGCCCGGTTCGGACGATGCGCCGCGGAACTGGGTGGTGGTGCAATACGACGATGCCACCGGCGACAAGCCCCACTTCAAGAAAGGGGGCTTTGTGACCGACGCCGACAATCTCCGCTGGTATCGGATCATCGACATTGTCGAGGGGAATTCGATCAGCGGATACACACCGGATGTCGTGATGAAGCGGTCGGGACTCAAGACCACGACTTCCGCACCGGCGGGAATCCTCGTCGCGGATGGTCCGGCATTCGGTGGAACGACCCGATCCGTCCTGCTGCGGATCGAGAACAAGATTCTGCAATCGGGACCGCAGCCCGCGGCGCCCGGCGGCACTCCGACCGGTGCCGCAATGCTGATGCGCGGTGTGGTGGATGTCTATCCGATCCGTACACACCTGACGTGGGAGAACTAGATCATGTCACGCACGCCACCCCGTAGAACGGACGCCCTCGTCCGTTCGTCGAAGTCACCGAGGATCATTGGTTCCGAACGGACGAGGGCGTCCGTTCTACGGAAACGCGGCTTCACGCTCGTCGAGATGCTCGTCTCCGTGACGCTGGTGCTGTTGATGATGACGATGTTCGCCCAGGTCTTTCAGATGGCCGGCGCGTCGATCTCCAAGCAGCGCGGGCTGGCCGAGAACGACCAGCGGTCGCGGACCCTGCAAACGATCCTCAAGGCGGACTTGGACAAGCGCACCGTGCGCTGGGTCTATCCGTTCGCGGCGAACGAAGACGTGTCGGCACCCGAATCGTTCATCGGCAAGCGGCAGGGCTACGTGTACATCTCGGAAAACAATCCCACCAACAAGGTCGACGACGTGATCCAGTTCACGGTCATGTCGACAATCATCTCGCGCAACAAGGATCAGTCGCCGTACTATGGCAAGGCGCTCAACCTCACGTCGTTTGGCACTTCCCTGAATCAGCCCGATGCTGATGACGCGCAGGCGAGTGTCAACAACACGGGATTGTCGACGGTGGCCGAGATCGCGTACTTCGTGCGGAACGGGAACCTTTACCGGCGGCAGTTGTTGATTCGGGAACCGCTGTCGACGTTCGCGTCAAATCCGCAACCGACCGACAACAACGGCAACCTGTTGTTCGACTCGAACTCGTCCAACCAGTTGTATTCCTCGACGGGTCCGTTCTGGAACCACTACGACTACACCGCGTACATGGGACTGAATGGTTCGGGCAATCCCTACGCACACTTCCTGGGTTCCGACAGCCTGGACAACAGCGGTAAGACGGTGGTGACGGTCGCGATCGCGAAACCCCAGTTCCGGTTCGGGTTCTCTCCGCAGGGACTCGCCGGGGTGTTGCCCGGCCGGCCGAAGGAATTCACCAACGCCACCACGGGGGCCAGTTACATTGGTCGGCTCACCATGCAGGAATGTTCGGACAGCGATTTCCGTTACCCGCAATCGACGACGGCCGGGGGAAAGATTCCGACCAGTTCCGCCGTGGCGCTGACTCTGGACCCGATCGACTCGACGGTGACCGGCCCCGATGACTTCAGCCAGGGACCGCGGCGCGGCGAGGATCTGCTGCTGTCGAACGTTCACGCCTTCGACATCCAAGTCTGGGACACGAACTACAACGGCTTCGTGAACATTGCCGATCCGAGCCTGCCGGGCACAGCGGACTTCGCCCAGATCAAGAGATCCGGCATTGCGGGCCAGAGCTATGGTCCGCGTATCGCCGAGAACGCCGGGACGAACGCCATCAATGCCGTGTACGACAC
>JANMLE010000957.1:0-2340 GCA_031372385.1 Planctomycetota bacterium
TGGACGTGTCGTACACCCGGACGATCTTCTTCGGGCCGCCGAGGGCGACCTGCGTGTGATCGGGACTGATGTCCGCCGCCAGGACGACATCATATTCCGACCCGACTTCGGCGATGCGCTTGCCGGTCTTCACGTCCCACAGCACGACCTTGCCCGAATGCGATCCGCGCCCGCCACCGGCCATCAGCCAGAGTCCGTCGCGGCTGAACTTGAGGATGTGGGCGACACCTTCGGGATAGGGCAGCACTCCCTCCAGTTCCAGCGACACCGTGTTGTACAGGAAGATCTGCTTGTGTCCCGCGACAGCGGCCACGGGCGACCACGGATTGACCGCCAACGCCGTCACGCCATTCCCACGGCTGGCCACCAACAGCGGATCGATCGGCAGGTTCTGGGGCATCGGCGGAGGACCGGCCGGCCGCTGGTTCGAGATCTCGACCTTCGCGACGGCCATGTTCTTCTTGGGCTTGGTCTTGCTGCCGGAATTTTCGAGGGCTCCCCCTTCGATCCATTTACGGATCAGGGTGAGTTGTTCATCCGGCAGCTTCGGCTGCTGCGGCGGCATCTTTGGTTCGGACTGATGCGAGACGACCAGATAGAGCACGCTCAGCGACGCATCGCCATCGGTCCCGACGACTTCGCCCGACGCGCCCCCCTGCATCGCCAGACCGTAGTTGTCGAGGATCAGGTCGCCCTTCTTGTCATTCGCGTTGTGGCACGCGCCACACTTCTCGCGAAAGATCGGCAGGATGTGTTGATCGAATGTGATCTTCTCGTCCTTCGCCGGAGCGGTCGCGGCGGTTTTCTCTTCCGCCCGAACCGCAACACCGCTCAGCGCCAACAAACAGCAGACCACACAAATCCGCATTTCAAGTCTCCGCAATTCATTTTCGGATCACGATCAACGCGACCGCACCAAAGTGTCGCCAAGGAAAATTGGAAACCCAAACCCGAGTTCCCGTGCCATCTCAGGGAGTTTGTTGCAAAGGGAGTCCAAGCCGCTGGCGAACTTCATTGAGGGAAAGAGCACCATCAGTCTTCATGCTTGCACGGCTGGCTTCGATGATCTCAATGAACTGAGGATTCTGACTGAGTGAGATTGTTTCGAAATCTGTGTTGGCCAGCGAAACGACTGCGGCGACGGGCAAACCGTCTTCCACGACCACGGTCGTTTCGGAATCCGCCAGTCGGACGTAGTCCGCCAGTGGGGCCGTTGCTTCCGACAATTCCAGTCTTTTTACGGTCATAAATGCACCTCGACTCCGCCGATCGTCACTCGATTGTGGCTCTTGACCCCGATAGCGAGGACCGACACAGCGGGATCGGGTTCAGTCACGACATCATAATACACTCGAAAGTCTCCGATCCGCAGTTCCCATGCGGCGATTGGATTCGGCCGCATCGGCTTTCGATTTCGCGTTTCCACGGTCGGCTCATGAGCCAACTGCTCCTCCAGCGAGTCGAGAATTGTCGCTTGATGTCGCGGTTCCAATCCCGACAAATGTTCCAGGGCTTTCTTCGAGAAATCGATACGAAAAGCCATGAATGCCGCCTCAGTGGTTGAACAGGAACTCCCGACTGTTGAGCAGCGCCCAGAAGATGTCGTCGAGGTTGCGTTTGGCGTCGCTTCCCTCCACGAACAACGGCTTCAGCGCGGCCGCTTCCTCCGGTGTCGGCTTGCGGCTCAGGCAGCGGATGTACAGCTTTTCGATGACCTGTTCGGGCGGCGCCTTGTCCGTCAACATTTTGGCGATCAGCCCGCCCTGCTGGATCTTGCTGTTGGTCGTGTCGCCGTTCAGCAGGTGCAGCGCCTGCGACAACGTCGGTTCCATTTTCACTTCGCACGAACAGGCGGTCTCGCGCGTCGCCCGGCCGAACGTGGTCAGGAAGTAGGTGCTGGTCGCACCGTCGGCAATCTGGACCGCCCGTGCCCCCAGCGGCAGTCGCGGGAACTTGTCCTTCGTGGTCGTTACTTGGCTGATGATGTCCAGCATCGACTCCGCCTTAATCCGCCGCAGCGTCTGCGACGCGAAGTTCCGCTCGTCCGTTTCATTGCTGGGATTCTTTTCGGTCGACCGCTGATAAGCCTCGGACCGGCAGATGTCCCGCACCAACGCCTTGAAGTCGTAATTGGATTCCGTGAACCGCTTGGCCAGTTCCGTCAGCAGCGGATCGTTCGAAGCGGGATTGCTGACGCGCACGTCGTCGACAGGCTCGACGATTCCGATGTTGAAGAAGTGATGCCAGATCCGGTTCACGAAGTTCCGGGCGAAGTACGGGTTCTTCGGGGACGCGAGCCAATCGGCGAGCACGACACGGCGATCCTTGCCCGCCACATCG
>JANMLE010001008.1:0-4597 GCA_031372385.1 Planctomycetota bacterium
CCAGGCGACACTGGCCCAGGCGATGTTCGGGCTGGCGGTGATGTTTCCCGCCTTCCTGATCGTGGGGGGCATGACCTCGCGCCTGACCGACGTGTCGATCGAAATGCGACTCACATTGAACATGCTGATCACGATCGCGCTGTTCCTGCTGCTGCCACTCGCGCTGGCCCGCTACTCCGCGATCAATTGGGTCTCGGGCTTTTCACTGCGCGGAGCGCGACCGTTGTCGTTCCTGGCGGCGGCGGTGCTCGGTCTGTCGCTGTGGCCATTCGCCTACGAACTGGTCCTGTTGCAGACCCCCGACCGCGTGAGTGATTTCATCAAGCTGTTTGAATCGTTCAAAGCCCAGATCGACGCCGTTCCGTTGGCGTGGAAACTGGTCGCGCTGGCGGTGGTCCCCGCGGCGTGCGAAGAGTTGTTCTTTCGCGGCTACCTGCAAACCGCCTTCCGCGCCGAGATGTCCGGCCCGCTGGCGGTGCTCCTGTCGAGCATGCTGTTCGGCCTGTTCCACGTCGTCGTGCGGGACGCCCTGTTCTTCGAACGGTTCGCCCCGACCTGCTTCCTGGGCGTGATCCTCGGCGTGGTCTGCCTGAAGACCGGCAGCATCTGGCCCGGCATGCTCCTGCACGTGCTGCACAACGGCCTGCTGTTGACGGTCTCCAACTACACCGAACAACTGAAAGCCCTGGGAATCGGCAACGAAGAGCAACAGCACCTGCCCTTCCTCTGGCTGGCCGGTGCCGCGGCGGTCGCCATGAGCGCGCTGGCCGTGCTGCTGTTCCCGAGACCGCGTTCGGTGTTGGCAAGCGAGGAGCCGTAGAGTGCGTCGACTTCGTCGAGTTTGAAACTTGACTCTGGGCGACGGTCACAACGGTCACAACGGTCTGAGGCAGAGCCTCGCTGGAGTTTTCGGACCGCACCCCCGACTGACAATGCCAAGCTTCTGTCCGTGCATTCTCAAGACCTTTCGCCCCCGCTTGCCGGCATTCCCAACTTCCAACGCCTCCGACTGATAGCCACTGACCGATGTTGGATACTTCAACCGCGAGACCAACCGGAGCGCGAAGTTTTTCTAATTTTTGTTTCTATTTTTTTCCTTCATCGTTGACAGGAGAGTGTATCCTTTGGCACTATCCCCGCCACGCTGGGTGGAATGGGATCTCTGAGGGGGATTTTTGGGCGATGTGGATGTTTGGCGTCCCTGCTCGGGAAGCAATTCAAATTGTGAGCATTTTTTCTGGAACGACGCCAAACCGAATTGAGTACTGTCGGTCCGACACTGTGGCGGGCTGCAATGATGTCGGGTGAAGTTTTTCAATCAGGGGAGTTTTCGATGATATTGCAAAAGAGTTGGGTTCGAAGTGTCGCGGTTGCGACGATTCTCGGTATCGCCAGTATCGCGACTGCAGGAGTTGTGTTCTTTTCTTCGGTTGTTTCGCTTCCGGGCATCGACGCGAACGGGGTTCCGGCTTTGGCTCTCGGGACCACGACCGGCACGCTCAAGGGTCACATCCACACCAAGTCGGGGGTAGTGCATGCGATTGCTCGCGGGGACGTCCAGAACAAGTCGGGGAAGAGATTCCACTCGGATGACGCCGCCGCGATTGCCGCATTCGTTCCCGGCAATATCAACGCAACCCCGGTGACTTTGAAGCGAGCTCATTTCTCGGTGTCGCAGGGTGGCAGCGCTTTGTTCTTGGGTACGCTCCAAGTGAACTGACGGCACCGGACTAGTGCCATTGTCGGTTTGAGATACGACGTTACAGTAACGGGATTGGAGGGTTGCCTCCAATCCCGTTTTGCATTGACGGGCATCGATCAAACCTTGAAGTGACGTTCCGGGTCATGGCGACAACGTAGAACCGTGGAGCAAGCTGCCGATGACGTCCGACACGCGAAAACAGGGGTTCACGCTGATTGAATTGCTTGTTGTCATGGCGATCATCGGCGTGCTCGTGGCATTGCTACTTCCCGCCGTCCAACAGGCTCGGGAGGCTGCCCGACGGACCGCTTGTCGGAACCAACTCCGGCAATTCGGCCTTGCGCTTCACAATTACCACGATGTGCATCGAACTCTGCCGCCCGGAAGCATCATTGTTGGTCCCGCTTTCCCGACGCTCTCGGGGTGGGGTTGGGGAGCGATGCTGTTGCCGCAGCTTGACCAAGGGCCGCTGTATTCGAAAGTCGACTTTGGCCAAGGGACTGCCGTTGGAGCAAACCGCGGCGTCATCCCTGTTCGGCTGGGAGTTTGGCGTTGCCCGTCGGCCCCTCAACCGGAGCAGATCACTGTTCCGATTCCCGGTCATCCGGACGCCACGATCCCCACGGGGAATTATGCCGGTTCGGAAGGTGTGTTGAACCCGCTTTCCCATGTCCGTTTTGCGGACATCACCGACGGACTTTCGCAAACACTCTTCATGGGAGAGAGAGTCTTCAACCCGAGTATTGGCGGGGGGCCGGAGGTGACGTCCGCGTGGTGTGGATATGTCTCCGAGACGGATGTCTACGTTGCCAATTCGACGCCCCACACGCTGGCGTTCGCAGCGCTTCCCATCAATTCCTCCACGCTGCCCGGGGTCTTTAGCAGCAAGCATGTGGGCGGAGCCCAATTCACGTTCGGCGACGGGGCCGTTCGTTTTCTGAGTGAGAACATTGATGTCCAGGTCTTTCAAGCACTCGGTACGCGAGCCGGCGCGGAGACCGTTGAGTTTTGATGACCGCCTTCGGTGTCTCACGTCTTGGCCTCCAGACAACCCTTGCAGCACCACCCTGACCACAGAACAAATGCGAACCAAACCCTGACTCCGTTGGCTCGACACCGTCACTGTTCCCAAGAATCATTTCGCTGAAGGTATTTCCAAATGGGTCGCACCGCATTGATCGCGGGTCTGTTGGTGTTGGGCATGCTGGCTGGCTGCGGCAGGAAGCCGGTCGACCACGAAGCCCGTTTTGACGGCGAGGTCGAGGAGCGTTGGACCAGGAATTCAAAACTGGTGGTCGACGCCGTTCAGCATCTCGGCAAGGGAGGCAGCTACGTTGACACGGGAGATCCCGAAGACCCCGTTCTCGACCGCCCACACATTTTGCCGCTCCTGCAGCGATTGGGCAAAGAATTCAATCTGGAATGGCAGGCCGTTCTGGAAGAAAAAAACCAGACCCGAGCCTGGGCCGTCATCGCCAAATTGCCCAGGGATGCCTCGCTCCGAAAGAAGGTCGAGGCGGCCATCGCACGAGAGGAAAAGAACTTTCCCGGTGCGATCGTCCAGCAATGGGGCCACCAATGGCTGTCGCTGGATTTCCTGACCAAGGAACAAGCGGCATTCTTCGAAGAGGAGCCGGCCAAGAAGGGATCTTGATTCTCCTTGTTCTCAAGCTCCGGCTTGGGAACGCCCATCTTTGAAGCTCCGCTTCGCCGGTCGGGAAATGGCGTGGATCGCGTTCTTCACGCCAAGCAGGAGCTTGGCCGGAGAGTGCGTTCCCAAGCGGGAGCTTGGGAACGAGGTATACCACACATTGCAACAGAGCGGCGGGCGGCATTTGCTCTTGAAGTCCGAGTCGTTCGCCGGTGAAGGTTCGCGTTGGCCTTCGCTCACGGCATCGGGGCCACTGGCGGACCGCTTTCTCGAAATGGACTGCGGTCCGTCGATCTCGTGGACCGCCCATTACCGGCTGCTGCATCAACTCGGGCGGGGGGACAGGGAGTCGTTTGTCTGGCCGACCGACTGGCCGCGCACAACATTGCCGTCCCCGTCGCACCAAATTTCTTCTCGCCGGTGTCGTATGCCTCCAACGAAACCTATCGCAGCGACATGCGGCGCATTTGTCCGGTGCCTGACCCCGCGCTGCGGAATTGCTGTTCTGCAACCTGCTTTCTCGACACACGTCGTGTCGGCGTGTCCCGAATGTCGTAGGATGCGCGCGGCGTCAACGCGATGCGCGTTTGCGCAATTCGGGCGGGGAGGGTTTGGGAACTCGATCCCGACATCCCCGCCCAGACTTTTCCTGGAGGACCGATGAGTATCGACACGAACGGCAGCTACTACATTCAGAATTCGTGGACCAACAAGTTTCTGTCGCACCGCGCGGCGGAAATGTCGGCCCGTGCGGAAGACGCGTGGGCCTTTGAACAGGTGCCGGGCGGTGACGAGGATCTCTTCTACATCCGCAGCCTCGTCAACCGGGAATACCTGACCCACCAGGCATTGCAAATGTCCAGCACCGCCGGCGCGGGTGAGGAGTGGCGGGTCACGAGCCGGGGCGGGAACTGGCTGCTCCAAAACAAATTCAACGGCGAGTACAAGTGCAGCGACTCGACCCGCTTGGAACGGGTCTGCGACGTCGAAACGGAATTCGCCCTGAACAAGTGCAAGACGTGATGCGCGCGTCTATGCCTCGCTCAGCCATGAGTGAGACGTTGTCGTTTAACCGCGTGAGGTATGGCACGGGTCGTTGACGAACTGACGGGCTTCCCTGTCGACAGGACGCGCCGCCACGTAACATGGCGGCGGTCGGTTGTGGTTCATGCCCGTTTCGCCGCAAATCATGCGGCGGATTTGTTGTGGCAATCGACGCACAGAGGACGCACCCGCAATGTTTT
>JANMLE010001011.1:0-3723 GCA_031372385.1 Planctomycetota bacterium
CGACAGATCGGTCCCCTTGGCGTGCTTGTAGCGGCCGTCCACAAAGTCGCGCAGCCGGTCACCGGGTTGCACGACGACCCGGACGATCAATTCGGTTTCCCGCGGCCAGTAGCCGTTGCGCAGACTGAGATACCCGGCGATCCAGCGTTCCATCGCCGCCGTATTCGCGACGGCCAAGCCGAGGATTGAAGCCACCATCACACTGGCAACGATCACGGACTGGCGAATCGGGCGCTTGTCGAAGACCCCGCCCAGATCCAACGTGCTGGCGGTGCGTGCGGCGTCGACAATCGTTTGCCGGAGCATCGCCGCCGAAACCGGGCTCGCTTCCGCCGGCCGACCATCGGCCGCTTCGACCGCGGTGATCAGCCGATCATCCAACTCGGGGAATCGCCGTTCCAGCACCAATGCCAGCGCCTTCGCCCGCAGCGACCGCAGCAGTCGCAGCGCCACCCACGCCACCAGACCGAACGCCAGCGATCCGATGCCGACGACGAGGAACGTCGCGCGAAACCAACGGGGCAACTCCAGCCGACTCAGCGAGAAGTAACACCAGTCGATCAGGAAGCTGCCCCAGAACAGCGTGCCCATCAGCGCGACCACCAGGGCCAGACCTTCCAAAAACACGTACTGGCGGATGCGGGACCGCAGACGGTTCAAGACCGCGGCGGCCTCGGGGGGGAGCCCCGATTCGGGTGCAGGTTGTGGGCTGTGAAGACTCATTCCGATTTTCTCGTTGAACCGCGTGGGCATCGCCCCGCGCGGCGTTTGACACCGACCGCCGACTCCATCATTGATGCGCGGGGCGATGCCCACGCGGTTAAACCAACCAGACGCCGTCATCCGGACCCCTTGGTCCGGACGAGCAGTTCCCCATCACGCCAGCTTCAGCAGCTTCCTTGTCAGCCATTCGGCAGACAACAGTCCGACCAGCAGATACATCACCCAGTCACGGTCCCACAGAGTTCGCAGACGCTCGGGGATAAAGAACAGTTCCCCGCGATTGGGGAGCAGCGCCGGCAATTCGGCGGCCGCCGATTCCAAGGGCAGATACTGACCACCCGTGTCGCGCGCCAGTTCCGTCAGCAGCCGGACGTTTTGGCGGATGTTTTCATCCTCCAACTTCGGCGTCGCCACGACGACCTCCGCGTTCAACCGCTCCCGCGAATCCGGGAGTTGCAGTTCGAGCTTGTAAGTCCCCGGAATGCTCGCCCGAAAGTCGCCGACGTATTCGCCGGGCTGCGACGGTTCGCGCCGCAGTTGACGAACGGGTGTGAGCGGTCGGCCGCTGGGATCGAACAGGTCGAACGCGACACTGTCCGCTTCCATCGGTTTGAATTGTGAATCGAGCAGCCTCGCGAAGACGCGGACGGTTTGCCCCAACGTGACCTTCTGGCTTTCGGTGCGCAGCGAGCCGCGTTTGACCCCCTTCTTCGTGCGTCCTTGGGCAATCTCGCGGATCAGCTTGATCCAGAACCGGTCGTAGTCCGCATCACTGACCGATCGCAGCCGCCACATTTCCGCGCTGCCAAGATAGAACGACTGGCCGCGGCCGACGTTTTGCGACGCCATCAGGACCGGCGGTTCGGTCGCGGCGCGCGGATCGGAGAAGCGGGCATAAACCCGCGCGGCCGCCTTGTGTCCGCCGGTGGGATAGGCCCGATAGAACCCCGAGAATTCCTTCCAACGCGCGGCCGATGTCACCGGGTCGTCGGTCAATTGCAGGAAGCCGGCCCCCTGCCCTTCCGGAGTAAACGCGATCGGCCACGGCTGACTCGAATCCTGGTCGAACCGCGCCGCCGAGAAGTACGAGCTGAGTACCACCGGATAGAGTTTCCGCAGCGGCTTCAACTCGTCGTCGATCTCGTCGATGCCATCACTGCCCGAAGCGACCTGCTGCGTATTGACATCGCCCGCTACCAGGATCAGTCCCCCCGATTCGTCGGCGACCCAGTTGTACAGCAGCGGGATCACATCGGAGGGAATCGCCTTCCAATCGGGATCGAAGGCGATCACGGCATCGTAGTCGTACAGTTCTTCGCGCGTGGCCGGGAACGCCAGCAGCAGTTTGTCTGATTCTTGGCTGGTCCCCGGCGCGCCGGTTTGCAGCAGCACATCCACGTCGAATGACTTGTGCCGGAACAGCAGATTGCGGACGAACTGGTAGTCGCGCATCGGACCGCCCGCGGCCAGCAGCACCTTGGTGGGCCGGTCGAAGACGGTGACCGACGGCGTCTGAATGTTGTCCTGCACGTTGAACTCCGCGACGGGCACGACCGGGGTCGCCTTCACGGTGTAGTTGGTCCGGCCGGCGAGAGTGGGCGTGCGGGGAAACACCACTTCGACCCGCGCCCCGTCCTCCAACAGCGTGACAGTCTTCTTTTCGACGAGCGTGGGATCGCCCTCTTCACCGTCACCGAGGGCCAGCAATTCCACGTCGACCTGCCGTCCCTCCAGCCCCTGTCCCTGCACGAAGACTTTGATTTCATACGGGTCGTTGATCGCCACGTCGGTTGGAGCGGCGACTTCCGCGATGGCGAGGTTGACCGGCTGCCGTGTGGTGCCCGTTCCGACCGTGATCAACCGGGTCTTGGTGGCGACCGCCCGATCGTGCGCGGTCACTGTGTCGACACCGGCGTTCGAGGCACCGTCGGTCACAACCACGATCCCGGACAACGTCCGTCCCGCCGATTGCCGGATCAACTCGGCAAGGCTTTCACCGAGCCGCGTCTCCAGTCCGCGCGGCCGGACGGTTTCATTCCAATCGAGCGGCGTCTCGGGCTTGGCATCGGCGGTCTTGCCCGCGGCGGGGGTCGGTTTCGCGCTGCCTGTTTCCGCCGCGGCCGCTGTGAGCGGAAAGACGCGGTGCGGCCCGTCGAGCCGTGAATCAAACGTGTAGATGCTGACTTCGTGCTGCTTGCGGAGTTGCTCGATCAGCGGAGTCTTCGAAAACATCTGATGGATCGCTTCGGCGCGCGACGGTCCCTTGTCGGCACCGGGTGACGTTTCGGTCCCCGGAGCATCGGCCGGGTGCCGCATCGACAACGATGTGTCGACGATGATCGCGACCCGCGATGGACGGAACGCCTGCTTCTGAGTTCGGTCCGATGGATTCAGCGCCACGACCAACAGACCGGCCAACACGGCGATCCGCAAGACGGTCAGCCAGGCTTTCCACCAGGGGGACAACTCATGAGTGTCCCGCAAGTACAACCAGACGACCCACAGGAAAACGAGCAGACTGCCGCCGATCAACAGCAACCAGCCGATGGCCGACTGTGGCAGGTCGACTTCACGCGAGGTGAGCGTGGCCGTCGCATCGGCGGCCAGCAGCATCAGGGAATGGGGAGCGATCAATGGCATATGGTGGTCGTTGTCATGCGGTGGATATTGTCATCTTGTCATACGGTGGTCGTTGTTCGCCGGGCCGTCTCACCACGGGGTCCGCGCGACGCCGGTGTTGAGGCCGCTGAGTTTCGATGGTAACTGAGCCGATAGGCCAGTGCCTGTTCAATGATCATCAGAGTCAGCAGCAGCCAAAGCAACCATTGGCGGATTTCGGAGCCCGCTTCCTTCCCCTGCACCCATTCCAACTGGCCGAATTCCTGGATCGTCACCTTGTTGTTTCCGCCCAGTCGCTTTCGGACGTCGGCCGTCGTTGCCAACTGCAAGTCGCCTTCCCGCGGCGCGACATTGAAGGCGATCAGCCGGTCCTCACTCACT
>JANMLE010001075.1:0-2484 GCA_031372385.1 Planctomycetota bacterium
ACTGCGCGATCACCTGGAAGTGCCGCTGCGGCATAACCGCATGACGCGCGAGACGCTTGATGCGATGTGGTCCACGATCACCGCCAGCAAGGGGGTGCTCAAGGAGTACCTGGCGAAGAAGGCACAGCTTCTGGGTGTCGACCGTCTGGCCTGGTACGACATGTCCGCGCCGCTGCCTCAGTTGCCGGGTGCAGGTGGTGCCGACGAAATCCCGTATGACGACGCCTGTTCGCAAATCATCAATGCGTTCCACCAGTTCAGCCCCGACTTCGGCGACTTCGCGCGGATGGCACTGTCGGAACACTGGATCGAAGCCGAGAACCGGGCCGGCAAGCACCAGGGGGGCTTCTGCACCGGCTTCCCGGGGGCCAAGCAGTCCCGCATCTTCATGACCTACACAAACAGCGCGGACAGCATGAGCACGCTGGCCCATGAATTGGGACACGCGTACCACTCGTGGGTCTTGCGTGACCAGCCGGTGTTCCTCCAAGACTATCCGATGAACCTGGCCGAGACTGCGTCGACCTTCGCCGAAGCGGTGCTGGGTGAACAACGATTTCAGCGGGCGCGCTCGGACTACGAACGCCTGCAAATGCTCGACGGCCTGCTGGGCGACGCGGTCGCGTTCCTGATGAACATCCACGCCCGGTTCCTGTTCGAAGACACCTTCCACCGCGAACGGTCGAAGGGCGAACTGACCGCGGATCAACTGAATGCCCTGATGGAATCCGCCCAGCGGACGGCGTACATGGATTCGCTGGCGGACGACGGCTGGAACCCGCGGTTCTGGGTCTCGAAGCTGCATTTCTACATCACGGGGCTGCCGTTCTATAACTTTCCGTATACGTTCGGCTACCTGTTGTCGCTCGGTGTGTACGCGGTCGGACAGGATTCGGGCGGCGAGTTTGCCGACACCTACCGCAAGCTGCTGATTGCCACCGGCTGCCAAGATGCCGAGGACGCGGTCCGGTCGACACTCGGCTTCGACCTGCGGAAGCCCGACTTCTGGAACAAGAGCCTGAACATCATCGCGGACCGCGTCCGCCAGTTCGTCACACTGGCCGACGCGACGCTGGAGAAGTCGTCACGCATTTGACGGATGGAATCGCCGACGGGACGGTAATCAACGACACAAACTGTTAGCAAAGAAGTCATCGAATGAATTTGAAACGACATGCCGCCTGGTTGGTTTGCGGACTGTTCCTGTTGGGCTGTGGCGAGGGACCAAAACCTGCGGTTGACATTCCAGTGGCGAAGGCACCGGCGCTCGAAGCATCAAACGAATCCAAGCCTCGCTCGACCGATTCGAAACCGCGCGACGTCACTGTGGCAGGGGTCAAATACACCGTCCCGGCCGATTGGGAAGAGCAGCCGCGCAAGAGTGACTATGTCCTTGGCGAGTTCTCAATTCCCGGCCCCGGCGGACCCGCACGGCTGACGTTGTCATCGGCGGGTGGCGGTATCGAAGCCAACGTCGAACGCTGGCGGGGCCAATTCAACCGAGGTCCGAAAGATCCCGCGCCGAAGGAATCCGAAATCACATTTGACGGCAAGCCGGGAACGCTCGTAGAACTGGCCGGCACCTATTCCGACATGTTCGGCGGCGGCTCTCCCAGCAAAGGCTGGCAGATGCTGGGCGTCGCCGCCCCGCTGGGACCGAAGGACTACTTCGTGAAGCTGGCCGACCCGGTGTCAACCGTCCCGCAACGCCGGGACGAGTTCTTGTTCGTGAAGCTGACCGGCCCGGCGGCAACCGTCACTCCTCGCCGCGACGAGTTTTTGAAATTCGTCGAATCCGCCAAGATGGAAAAGTGAGCCAACGTGGCGGATGCTGGAGTCTTGAAGTTGCGCTGTACTCGTTGTCGTAGCTGAATTCGCAAGAATTCAGTTTGGGAAATCGAACCGAAATCGTCTGAATTCTTGCGAATTCAGCTACCAAACAACGCACTGCAAAATGCGGGAGGGTGCCCCAACGGAACCCGCATTACGGTTTTCCCAAGTGCTGGCGAATGAAATCGTGGGCGGTTTGGTGCGCCTCGTCGATCAGCTTCTTGTCGGCTCCGGCCAGTCCATGTTCGCCGCCGGGGAGGCTGATCAAGCGGTGTTCCACGTTGTGGCGTTTGAATTCGGCCGCCATCAGCACCGATTGTTCGTGCGGCACGTCGGTGTCGATTTCGCCGTGGATCATCAACGTCGGCGGGTACTCCGCGGTGACATTTTTGACGGGCATGAAGGGGAAGAACTTCTCCGGTTCGGCGTGCGGATCCCAGCCGGAAACGGCCTTCGGCCACAGGCCCTGCTGGCGGCAGAACTGGTAGAACGCCCCGCCGTTTCCCTTGCGCTGACGGGCATCTGAAACGGGCGGCCCCGCGACTTGTCGGAAGGCTTCCTCGCGCGACACCTTGATCTGATTGTGCGCCGGATGAGGACTCGGCTCGCTGTACCAGGGACCGACCAGATCGCCATATCCCCAGTAGGCGACCA
>JANMLE010001084.1:0-3853 GCA_031372385.1 Planctomycetota bacterium
TTTCAAAAACCGCACAAAGGGTTCGCTTACTTCAGGATTAGATTTCATCCAGTCCCTTCCTTCTGAAATCGCACCGTTTCTAAAGACTGAGCCGACAACACCTGCGGCTCACACGAACACCCGACCCCAAACTGCGGACCCGCCCCTACTCGCGCTCCCAGACCGCCGGCAGCTTTTTCGATTCGGGGCCGTACGTCTGTGAGACCACGAAGCCGCTGGCCTGCGACGTGTAGAAGATGCGGCCGTTGGAGACCACCGCGCCCAGGCATTCGCGCGAGTCAATGGCCGGGCCGGTGGAGACGAGCTTGCTGTCGGCGGCCAAGTCGATCATGTCCATGTTCGCGCCCAAGATGTACGAGCCCGACATGGTGAAGCGGCAGCAGGCGTAGTTGTGGCCGACGCCGCCGACAACCTTGCCGGTCTCGCGGTCGAACACATTGCCGCGGCCGCGCAGTGCGTTCGAGAAGATGAACTTCTCCCCCACGGTGACGACGTTCAGCGCCGACGTGACCACGTCCGACTGCCAGATCAGCGAGCCGTCTTTCGCATCCAGGCACCAGACGAAGCGATCTTTAGTCTCTTCCTTCGCCGGGTTGTAGCCGCCGATGTAGATCCGCCCGTCGCGGCCGGTCAGCGTGCATTTCGCCGTGACGTAATACTTGTTCGTCAGCCACTCCACGTTGCCTGTTGTTGGATCGAGGCACGCGGTCAGGCCGTTGTTGTCGGGCGGCAGCCCGCGCCGCGCCCGCTGGCTCGCCGCGAACCCGAAGAACGTCGAATAGAACAGCTTGCCGTCGAGCAAACAGATGCCGCAGTCGTTGCCGCCGCGACCGTATGCGGAAAAGTCCTTTTCCCAAACGATCTGGCCGGTCTCCAGGTTCCAAGCCCACAGCCGCGGTCGGTTGTCTTTCGGGTAGTAGGGATTGTCGTTGGAGTAGATCCAGCTCATGACCTCGGCATTGTCTCTCGCCGCTTGGGGTGTCCCCTTGAAGGTGAACGGCTTCTCGGTCCCCTGCGGTGCGTATTGTCCCGAGCCGGACGCATAGATCGCCACGTTGCCATGCACGACGGGCGGGAATTGCCGGCTCCAACTTGGTGAACCGGTGAAGGGAGCTTCCCACAGGAGCTTGCCCGTGGCGGCGTCGAGGCAGCGCATGAGCGACCGCTTGATGCCAGCCTGGGGCACCAGCAACTTGCCTTGAATGTAGAGCGGCGAAGTGAACGAGAGATAGACGTCGGGCCAATGCCGCCGCCACAAGAGACGTCCGGTGTCCTGCTCGACGGCGATGATCTGTCCTTCGGCCGTGTGCGTGTAGAGTCGGCCGCCGCCGCAGACCGGCAGATGCTTCACCGTCCCTTCGAGCCTTCGCGCCCACCGCATGCGCAACGGCGGCTCAAGTCCCTGCTCGTTGGAGTTGGTGCAGCCGAAGTCGCCATAGTTCGTGTACCAGTCGAACTTGGCATCGGCGAGCGGTCCCGTCAGCGGACTGCGAATCTTCGCCACGTCCAGATCCTTGGTGGGGAGCGGTGCCTTTCCACCGGGACCGAGCACATAGAGATAGCCATCTTCGCACGGAATGAAGACGCGCCCGCCGGACACCGCCACCGGCGCGGAGATCGGCGATCCAAAGGCCGTGGCGAACGTCGCCGGTTCTCCTCCGGCCAGCGGCACGATGTAGAGCGTGCCATCC
Organism: Planctomycetota bacterium; assembly: GCA_031372385.1. Lineage (GTDB taxonomy): Bacteria > Planctomycetota > Planctomycetia > Planctomycetales > Planctomycetaceae > Schlesneria. The sequence continues at coordinate 1,692 of JANMLE010001084.1, forward strand.
AGTCCGCCGTGAAGGACGTGCTCGCGCGTGAGCACCGGCGGACAGATCGAAGGGGCGGCGCACAGGATCTCGGGCTGCTCCTGACCGGCCGTGTGTCGACAGAGACCGAGCGATTGCTCGGGACGAACTCGATAGACGTCTTGGCCGCGAATGCTGACCGACGCGACGCTCAACAGACCGGGCAGTTGAATGGCGGTCTGCGTTCCTTTGACGAAATCGGTCTTGATCGGGTCGGCCCCGTTGGCTTGGTCGGGCAGGCGAAGAATCTCCACCCGTCCTGCGTTGTCACGACGATGCCACTGGACGTAGACGTTGCCCGCGTCGTCGGCGCTTTGACCCAGCGTGGCGGGATACTCCGACCCGTCGTAACTGGGGATCTCGCCCACCGCGCGCAGCTTCGGGCTCGCGCCGGCATCATCGAGAAACACCGTGCGGCCCCCCGCTGGAACGACGACCGTGTTCCCCGCCAGGCAGATGTCGCGCGAGCAGACGAAGTGATCGCGCCATGTGACGCGGTCCTTGCGGTGCGCGAGCCACTCTTGGCCGCTCCACCGGTTCCCCTCGAACTTGATGACCTCCTTCACGAAGTCCCAGGTCCAGGCAACGGTGCCGTCAGGTTCCACGGCGTAGACCCGTGCTCCCAGAGTGGCGAAGTAAACCCGCTTCGCACCCGCCGCCGGTGAGGAAAAGATCGGCTCGCGGCAATCGATCTCACGCACCACCGCGCCGGTTTCGCGGTCGAAGACGTAGTAGTAACCAGCGGTCGTGCCGACATGCAGGTACTTCCCAATGACCGCCGGCGCCGCCACGTTGTTGCAATTCCCCGCCCCGCCCCGCGTGGCGAACTTCCATTCAACCTTCAACGTTCGCGCATCGATGGCGAACACCACGCCCGAGCCGTCAACGACAAAGACCTTTTCGCCGGCGACAACCGGCGAGGCTTGGATTCCGTCCGTCAGCGGAACAGCCCCGTCCAGCCCGAGCGAAGCGCCGAGTACCGCGTCCGGCGCGTTGCCGGAGCGATGGGCATTTCCCAAGAGTTGGGGCCAATCATCACCACCGCGCGCCAGTTCCGTAAAACAGATCAAGGCGAGAGCGAACAGCATCGACTTCATGCAAACTTCCCCCGGAGTCCGAAGCGCGAAGGATCTGGAACACGACGCGGCCATGATAGCGGGCGGCCGGCCAACGATCTGCCGAGCGAAGCGAAACAATCGCAATCCAGGTTCTCCGCCATTCCGGTTGAAAATTGTGTGACGTGAGCGGCAGCGGTGACGGCGAGTATTCGGCAGCCGCAGCCGTAGCCAGCGGGGCCGTAAGTCGACTTGTGGGACGGGTACTCTTGCCCGTCTCGAACCAACCAGGCAGGCGACCAAGACGGGCAGGAGTACACGTCCTACGAAGTGGTGCAAACAACATCTTTCTTTCAAGGAGTTCGGATCATGCTGAAGAACATTTTGGCCCTTGCGGGCGCGTGCGGTTTGTTGGTTGGTGCGGCAATCTAACATTACGGCTGCTTGTCGAAGCTGGTGGCGGACGTCAGCACCCAGATCGAACGGGAGACGGCGGTTGCCCGCGCGGGGAGCACCACTCGCTTCTGCTTCGGCGACGACGAAGCGCGACTCGGGGACGATGCGTGGTACGAGAAGAATGCGGGAAACAGCAACCAACCGGTCGGCCAGAAGAAGCCGAATGACTGGAACATCCGCGACATGCACGGCAGCGTGTGGGAATGGTGTCACGATTGATACGCGGAGAAGTTGTCGGGCGGCCCTGATCCGTCGGGTCCGTTGAAAGCCTCGTCCCGGGTCGACCGCGGCGGGAGCTGGTACAACTCCGCGTCGAGCTGCCGGTCGGCGAACCGTGACGGGAACTCGCCGGTCGACCGGTACTACTACCTCGGCTTTCGCCCGGCTGTAGTTCGGGGTCTTTGAGCCCAGCCGCCGCAGGCGCAAGTCAGAACGGCCTCGAGGGAGCGGAGCCAAGCACGGAGTCTGGAGTGGAGGTTCGCAGGCGGAGCGGAGCGAAGCCGTAGAGACCGGAACGGAAGACAGAGTGATTGGCGCAGCGGATGGAGTGGTTTGAACAAATTAAATTGTGCGGACCCGACCAGATTGCATGTGCCGCCGTTTTTGCCCCGAAGGGGCGGAGGAAACCAGCCC
>JANMLE010001095.1:0-7982 GCA_031372385.1 Planctomycetota bacterium
GTCTCGTCGCTCCGCCGACGAGACGAATCACGGAGGAGTTCTTGGACAGGATCTTTTTGAAGCGGAACATTCAGCCGGCTCAAACTTGGAGGGAACAGCGGGGGTGCCACGATCAGCGAGTCCTGCGAGTCCGGAATCCGAATCTTTGGGTCGTGTTCGTGACTCACTTTGATCAGCCGGAACGCGTCAGCGTCCGGTTCGGTTGGCCGCCGCCACGACCGTGTCCGTTGCAACCGGAGCGTTCTGCGAAGATCATCAGGCACACAACGACGGGCGTTTCCAAAAGGGACCACGCATGCACGACTTCGCCGCCGAACAGCGCCGCTTGCAAGAGATCACGCGACGGCATTTCTTCAACGATTGCCGCGTCGGGCTGGGGACGATGGCGTTGGGATCGCTGCTGGCCGATGGCCGCACCGCCTCCGCCGATGTTCAGCCGCCGGGCTTCAATGCCGGCAGCCGGGGATTGCACCATGATCCCAAGGCGAAGGCGGTGATCTTTCTGTTCATGGCAGGCGGACCGAGCCAACTCGAACTGTTCGACGACAAACCCAAGCTGCGTGAGTTGCATGGGCAGGTGATTCCCGAGTCGTACGTCAAAGGCAAACGGTTCGCCTTCATCAAGGCCGACGCCAAGCTGCTCGGGTCCGTCCGCAAGTTTCATCGGCATGGGGAATCGGGCGCCGAGATCAGCGAGTTGCTGCCTCACTTGGCCGGCGTGGCCGACGACGTCTGCTTTGTGAAGTCGATGGCCACCGACGTGTTCAACCACGGCCCCGCCAAGCTGTTCGTCAACACGGGCTCGCCCCAATTCATGGGCCGACCGAGCATGGGGGCGTGGGTCACATACGGCTTGGGAACGGAATCGCGCAATCTGCCCGGCTTCGTCGTCCTGCAATCCGGACCGCGTGGTCCGCGCGGTGGCGCTCCGCTGTGGGCCAGTGGATTTCTGCCCACCAACTTTCAGGGCGTTCCCCTTCGGTCGGGAAAGGAACCGATCCTGAACCTGGAAAACCCCGCCGGAATCAGTCCCGATCGCCAGCGCGAATTCGTCTCGACCGTCAACGATCTGAACGCCCTCCGCCAGGAAGCGACGGCCGATCCCGAGATTGCGACGCGCATCGCGTCCTACGAAATGGCCTACCGGATGCAAACTAGCGCCCCGGAGCTGATGGATCTGCGCGGGGAAACCAAAGAGACGCTGGAACTGTACGGGGCCGAACCGGGCAAGCATTCGTTCGCCAACAACTGCCTGCTGGCCCGGCGTCTGGTGGAGCGCGGCGTGCGGTTCGTCCAACTCTATCACACCGACTGGGATCATCACGGCAACGCCGGCACCGACTTGGCGAAGTCACTCGATGACCGATGCCGCGAGACCGACCGCGCCAGCGCGGCCCTGATCGCCGATCTGAAACGCCGCGGGCTGCTGGACCAGACGATCGTCGTCTGGGGGGGCGAGTTCGGCCGGACGCCGCAGGGCGAGGACCGCGAAACACTTCCCGGCCGCGACCATCACATCGAAGCGTACACCATGTGGATGTCCGGCGGCGGCCTGAAGACGGGACAGACGATCGGGTCCACCGACGAGATCGGCTACTACACGACCGCCGACCGGGTCCACGTGCATGACCTGCAGGCGACGCTGCTGCATCTGCTGGGGATCGACCATTTGAAACTGACCTACAAATTCCTGGGCCGCAACTTCCGCCTGACAGACGTGCATGGCCACGTCGTCAGCAAGCTGCTGGCGTGAACCAATCGGACGAGGCACAACATGTCCCTGCGATGTCTTGGTTTGATGTTTCTGATCGGTCTGCTCGTTTCCCGCGGGGCTTGCAGCGCGGGCGAGTACAACGAAGTTCTGAACATCGGCGATGCCGCCCCGTCGTGGACCGATCTGCCGGGAACGGACGGCAAGAAGCATTCGCTGTCCGACTACAAGCACCGCGACATCGTGGTGCTCGTCTTCACCTGTGCCTCGTGCCCCACCGCGGTGGACTACGAAGATCGGATCAACGACCTGGCCGAGCGCTACGGCGGAGAGAAGGGGAAGGTCTCGGTGGTCGCCGTCTGCGTAAACCGGGTGAAGGGGGACACGCTGGAAGATCTGACGGAGCGGGCCAAGCAGCGCGAATTCGCGTTCGACTATCTGCACGACGAATCCCAGAAGATCGCCAAGGACTACGGCGCGATCTTCACCCCGGAGTTCTACGTGCTCAACCGGGATCGCAAGCTGGTCTACATGGGAGCGTTGGACGATCGCTCAGATCCGGCGAAGGTGACGAAGAAGTACGTCGAAGACGCGATCACCGCGACGCTGAAGGGCGAATCGCCGGCGGTCAAGGAAACGATCGGCCGCGGCTGCCGCGTCCGCTACGCGCGCGAACGGAAATGATTCGTCTCCCCTTCCGAATGATGTGTCGCCATTTCCACGACTGACCGCCTGTTGAAGAACGTAGGATGGACGCCTCGTCCGTCCGAATTCCAACGGGAAATCACGGACGAGGCGTCCGTGCTACGGGTGTTTCAACAGACTGTTCGGGGGAATCAAAAACATGTCCGACGACGAGCCTCTGCATGTCGATTGCGGGCCGCACGGCAAGCGAGTGGCTGCGGTGGTCTGTTGCCACATGATCCAGGCCAGCGCGGCTGTCGGATTTATTGAGAACAGCTCGGACCCGAACGACCTTCAAGCGTGGTGCGAGAGATGTGAGGAGAGTTTCTTGGCTGAGGGTGACAAGACCGAGGCGTTTGCGGCATTCAATGACAGGGCCATTGTCTGCTGTGTTTGCTACGCCGCCTTCAAGGCTCAACACTCTCGCAGACGCAAGGCCCGCCGCTAGGAAGCACCGCCGAACCAACGGCTGAAGCTGACCGGGGCCGCCTTCCTGATATTTCGAGTTTCAACGTCTTTGCAGGCGGCCCCGGCAGCTTAGCCTTGGTCGTTCAACAGGAATGGCGGAGAGCCCTTCTTCCCAAGCGCGCAGAAGTTCAACACGAGGTACGCGACGCTCGGCTTCATGCACGAGGCGAACCTCGACGAAGGCGCCATGTGGCCGACCGCCTTCGCGCTGAAGGAGTTGACTGCCGCCGCAGAGGCCAGGATCGGCATGCTCGTGAAGAAAGCGGTGAGCTGAGGCGGGTGTCCTTCCGACTCGAACCTGACGGCGACGGCATCCGGGGTTTCCTGTGATACGATCTTCTGTCTCGCCGCGGTCAAGAGGCAGGCCAACCGCGGATCAACACCTCTTCGGCGGCGCTCATCAAGACGGCGTCCTTCAACAACACCATCGAACTCAAGGGGGAGCGTTCTGGCTGCGGAAGCTCTCCAGGTCGTGCAGGATTGGAAGTAGTAATGGACGTCGCGCAGATCTCGAAAGTCTATGCTCAATTCGACCCGCCGTTGTGGCTGGTGACCTCGGCCCACGGCGAGCGGCGCGGCGGCTTCATCGCCACCACGGTGGCCCAGGCATCCATCGTCAGTGAAATGCCGCGTCAGCTCATCACGGTCAACAAGCGGCACCACACGCACGGGTTGATCGAGGCGAGCGGAGCCTTCGCCATGCACCTGATCGACGAGACACAGCTCGATCTGGTCTGGCGGTTCGGACTGCAATCAGGCCGCGACGTCGACAAGTTCGCCGGCTTGCCGTTTCGCACCGAAACGACGGGAAGCCCGCTGCTTCCCGAAGCATTGGGTTGGTTCGACTGCCGCGTGGAAGCACGCTTGGACTCGGGCGACCGCACCATCTACCTGGTGGCAGTCGTCGATGGTCGATTGGAGCGAACCGATCCGCCCCTGACCCGCCGCCGCTTTTTTGAGATCGCTCCGCCGGACAAACAGAAGATCATGGACCAACAGTACGAACGCGACTCGCGCCTCGACGCCAAGGCGATCCAACACTGGCGCGACGAACGCTCCTCTGCCAAGTAGCCAGCGCGTTGTCGTTGCCGAATCCGGAACACGAAATCAACGAATGGAGCTGGTACTTCAAGACCGAAGGACGCGCGTTTGAGTTCGGCAAATCGACCGGGCCGCTGCGGCCCACACAAGCTGCGATGGAGATTTGCCGCGATAACATCCCACAATGGCGGCGGCCAAGGCTTCAGTGACTCAAGGATTCTCACCTGTCGCCCACAACCGTAGTTCCGCGTTCCAAGATAAGTGAAGCCGCCATCTTTTCGCGTGTCTGGGCAGACGAAGGGCAAACATTGTCTGCCACACTGGCCCGTCATGTTTTGAAGCTGCGTTTTTCGGCGGATGACCAAGCTCGGATGCACGAGCTGGCGGCGAAGAATCAACACGGCAAACTGTCGCCGGAGGAAACCGACGAGCTCGACAATTTCGTGAGAGTTGGCGACCTGGTGGCGATCCTGCAGTCGAAGGCCCGTCGAAGTCTCCGAAAAACGGGAGCCGCTCAACGTGGATGAGTCGCTGGTCATCGCAGTCCGTCAGCGAGCCGCTGGCCGGTGCGAATACTGCCAGCTTTCCGATGCCACACATCCGGGGCCGTTTGAGATCGAACATGTGATCCCAACTCAGCACGGTGGAACCACAACGATGCCGAACCTGGCTGATGCTTGTCTGCACTGGGTAGTCAAGTAGGACCACATCACCACGTTGAATGTTCATGGATTGGTGCGCGGGTCGAGTTCGTTGTAAACGTCCATCGCGGGATCGTCCCAGCCATCCCGCCCGAAGATCTCCATGACGTGCGGCGTCATGTCCCGCACAAAGCGATCATCATCGCCCGCCTCGAACAGCAGCCTGGCCCGGTCGTAGACATCTTCGCGGACCGAGACATACTTCGTGCGCGTGCTTGGATCCAAGACGCGCGGAGGAGTCTCCGGATCCGATGCCACGGCGTTTCGCTGTTCCAGTGTCAGTTCGATCATCGGACCTCCCGGCGGGCGATCATCCCGCCATGCGGAGTGAATGCAACACGGCATGCAACCTATCGGCTTTCAAGCTGCATCCGCCGCAGCGCGAGCGCGTAGCGTTCGACGTCCTGCTGCGTCAGCCGGTAGACGTTGATCGAGTAACCGATCCGCGCCACCGGCTCAAAGAACCGGAAGTAGCCGAACTCATCGATGCCCACCTGGATGCGGTCGCCCTTGGAATCGCGCAGCGCGTGCGGGCGTCCCTGCACGAAGTTGACACTGATCGCATGCCAGCCCGGCTGCGGATACCGGGACGGCGGCTGATGAGATTGAATTCCGATCGTGGCGGGAACCACGGTACCGAAATAGGCCAGACCGACATCGTCGACATCGTGCTGGTCGAGGTAGTCCTTCAACGCGTGCAGATCCTGACCCCAATCGATGTTGGAGTCCACCAGATGACGGCTTCCACCGACGGGTCCGCCAGCGATCGCGTTGAAGTAGGCCAGGTGGTGCGGATGAAACCGCAATGACAACGGAGCCGCCACCAGCGCCACCCACACCAGTCGCGAAGTCCAGTGCCGCGAACTCCCCTCCAGCCAGCGGGCGGACTGGCCGGCGAAGACACACAACACGGGCAGCGTTGGCAGCACATACCGGATGCCGATTTGATTCGACGAGCCACTCGCCAAAATCGGCAGCACCAACGCCGACATCAGTAAGAACAAACCGTGCCGACGATCTTGCGATCCTGGACGCGGCCGCACCGTTCCCGCCAGTCCGGCCAGGACCAACAGCAGCGTGCTGAACGGCAGCTTGTAGCAGAGCGCGGCGGCGTAATAGAGCGGGAACGGACGATCACTCCATTCACCATCGAGATAGACCGGATGCTGCCTCTCGATGTCCTGCGCCAACCGATCCAACGCCCCGATGAATTCGACGGGGAGTGGCACGGGCAAGCTGCTGAGGCCGGATGTGGCGCGCTGGATCGCCTGCAATCGGGAACTGGCCAGCTTCAGTGAACCGAGTGATGCGCCGGTTCCACGAAACAAGTAACCGGCATTGAGGACCGCGAGCGACACCGCCAGCGCCGTCAGCCAGCGGACCAGCAGGCGTCCGCGAGTGTGAAGTTTCGACACTGCGGAGCCGTCAGGAACTGGCGTGTTGTCACCGACGGCATCGGACCGGCGGCACCATCCCCGCAGCATGAACCACAACACCACGGACAACGGCACGAGAACCAGCCCCGTCAGCTTGGCCAGCGGTGCGATTCCCAAGGCCACACCGAATAGCAACGCGCGCCGCCACGACGGATGTTCGGCGAAACGAACCAAGGCCAACAGCGTCAGCGTCCAAGCGGCGGCGAGCGGCAAGTCGTGGGTGACAATGGCCGCATTGGCGAGGACCGTGGGACAGCACGTCCACAACAGCACGCTCACCAGCGCCGCCCGCTCGCCATACCACGCCCGCGACCAGAGAACGACGGCGACACCGGTCAGCGACAGGAGCGGAATGATCATCAGCCGGCCGATCAGAAACCAAAACCGAATGCGGTCTCCGCCAGCCTGCCAGAACGCGTCGCCGATTTGTCCGACATCCGGATGAGCCCCCGCGTCACCCGGTTCCGCGCCCCCCAACGCCAGCGGAATCGCCGCCCAGAGTCGGACCAGCGGCGGGTTGATCACGTCGTCGTCGAAGCGACCCGACGTCCACATCCGCAGTCCGATCGGCAGGTGCCAGAACTCATCGTGCGTCGGCGTCCATCGCCGGGCGCAATCCACCGCCAGCAGGGCCTGCAACAGCAGACAACCCGCCACAAACGGCCAGAACCACCGGAGGATCGGTGCTCCTGCCCGTCGATCTCCAGTCGCACTCGCGCGAGCGGCCGGGGACAGCGACGCATCTCGATCAGCAGCGGATCTGGACATGAACGGCCTTTGGCTCGAAAGAATGGCTCGTCGCCATTCGTGTTGGAAACAGTAGAGGAGACCTTCGGTCGGCCCCATCGGCGGGGTCAGGAGACCCGCGCCGAACATGCCGTCAACTCGAATGGCGGAGAGCCGAAAGAATCAGTATGTGCTTCACGGCCGGTTCGCAGACGCCGCGCGTGGCCGTTCGTGGTCGACTTGGCCCGTCATTCGTCTGTTGGCCCGTTGCGGACTTCATTGTGCGGCGGACGATCACTAAAATCACGCCGCCGAGTGTGTGGACATTGGTTCAGTTTTAGAAAACCGTTCGAGGAGTAACGCGATGCTGCGCAGGGATTGGTTCTTCGTGATGACGTGGATCGTCTTGGTCGGATGCGGGTCGGGACCGGCCCAGGTCAAAGGGGATCCGCCGGTGAACAAGGCCCCCGCGCTGGCCCAGGCGGCCAGCGACATCCAACAGACATCGGGTGAAGCCGGCGCGGACGATTACCGCGTGAAGTTCGAAACCACCGCCGGCAACTTCGTGGTCGAAGTCCATCGCGACTGGGCGCCTGTGGGGGCAGAGCGCTTCCACGAACTGGTCTCCGCGGGATTCTACAACGAGTGCAAGTTCTTCCGCGTCGTCCAGAAGCCCGAACCGTTCATGGTCCAGTTCGGGATCAGCGGCGACCCCAAGGTGATGGACAAGTGGCGCGAAGAAAAGATCAAGGACGATCCGGTCCGCAAATCGAACAAGAAGGGCTACATCACGTTCGCCACGTCCGGAACGGACTCGCGCACGACGCAGGTCTTCATCAACTACAAGGCCAACACCTTCCTGGACGACAAGGGCTTCGCACCGTTCGGTGAAGTCGTCGAAGGGATGGAGATCGTCGAGAAGCTGTACAGCGTCTACGGCGAAGCGCCGAGCCGCGAGCAGGGACGAATCCAGAAAGAGGGGAACAAGTTCCTGGAAGCCAGCTTCCCGAAACTGGACTCCATCAAGAAGGCGACGCTGGTCAAGAAATAGGCGCAGTCGTGGAAGTGCGATTGGCGAAATCAATTTGCACTTTGCACTGACCACTTCTCACTTTGCACTCCATCGACCGGGTAAGAAGCTGTTTCAAAACTGTAGCCACGTTCGCCAGAACGTGGGACAAACCCGCGAAATCCCCACGTTCTGGCGAACGTGGC
>JANMLE010001110.1:0-8096 GCA_031372385.1 Planctomycetota bacterium
AAAGAGCTTCACGACGCGGTTCGCTCCCAAGAGGAGCCGGTTCGGTTGACCGATCTCGAAACGGCGACAGAGTACGTCGTTGTTCGAGCCGATCTTTTCGACCGTCTCAAGGGTTTCGTCTTCACCGACGAACCGCTGTCCGCTGACGAGCAGCAGGCTTTGCTCGTGCGAGCGGGCTTGCGAGCGGGATGGGACGACCCCGCGATGGACATCTACAACGACCTCGATCCGCGCAGGCAGCCATGAAGGTGCAACGAGGCGACGTGGTGCTGGTGGACTTTCCCTACAGCGACCGCACCGGCAGCAAGGTTCGTCCGGCGCTGGTCGTGCAGTCGGACACTTGGAATCAGCCGCTCGACGACACCATTCTGGCGATGGTCTCCAGCAGCAATCGACGTCGCGTCAGTGCGGCAACTCAGCATCTGATCGAGGCATCTGATCGCGGCGTCATCGCCAGTCGCACAGGGAGCGGGCCTGCGCATGGACTCGGTCATCCAGTGCGAGAACTTGGTGACGTACGATCAAGCTTTGATCCTGCGTGTGCTCGGACGGCTGCCGGATTCAGAGATGAACCACATCGACAATTGCCTGAAAGCGGCGCTGGGGATTCCGTGATCCGAATGGAAAAGACAGGAAAGTGTGGCACTCCCAGAGTCTTCGATGGGCGTGGAGTCCACAGGTGAACCAACGTCCTCACTCAAACCCACGCCCTTCCCAAAGCGTCATGGCGTGCCACACATTATTCATGATTACTTCGGTCGTGCCACTCCGCCGCGCCGCTGCTTCGGAGTCTTCGGAGAAGCAGTGAGAATTACGAGCCGACGACCACTCGGCACTGCACGTCTTTGAAACCAAGTACCGGTTGAGCCGGGCCGCCCAGCCCATTAAAGAGACATCATGTTCCGTTTTTTGAAATCGACGCGCGATCTCCCATCACGGATTAGACGATATGGGGCAAGACGTGTGTCTGGCTTTGCCGTGAACCAACACAATTCCGGCATTCAATGGGTGGAATCAAACCGAAGCCTAATCAACAGTTTTCTGTATTTGGGTGATGGAGGACATCCACCAGTTTTGGAATGGTCGATTATCCTGTTCGAGTATCGGTGGTCCACCGAAGTGTGGATTCTTCCGAGAGATACTCTGGGGGAAGGATCTGTCGGGTATCTATCACGAAACGGCCGCTATCACGGTCCTCCCGGTTTCATTCAGCGAGACGCAGGCATTCCTTTGGTACTTCGTTCCCCCAAATCGACGAGTATTGTGATCTGCGACCGTATACCTGCCCCCGACTGCAATGACGGTGAGCCGTTGCGTCCGTGGGTCGCTTATTCGATACCTTTTTTCAATGCGGTCTACACGGGAGGCATCCTCGATCCCGCTTCCGCAGATTTCGTAATTGAGGAGCTTGGCAATTTCTTTTCAGCCGTTGAAGTACGTACTTCGGATTAAACGTTGAGCACCCTACGATAACTTGAAACGGCCTTATCCCCACAGCAGCTTCTTCGTGGCGAGTAGTTCGCGGGTGAAGCCTTCGACGATGTTGGGGGCTCCGCCGCCGGGGAGGACTTCCCAGGTGTAGGTTTCGACTTCGAGGTGGGGGGCGTAGTCGAGTTCGGGGAGCGTGGCGAGGGCCTGCTTCAACTCGCCGCGCGTGGTGCCGAGCGGGCCGAGGTGTTCGGCGTCGACCGGGACGTGGAAGTGGACTCGCCACATCGGCGCGTCGCGGAACTCGGGCGAGGGCGTTGAGGTGAGCTGCTCGTTGAGATCGACTTGCTTCACGATTTGGCCGGTCGCGGTCCGCGCGAAGGTTTGGTGCAGGTAACGCGGTTCAACGTAGCGGGCCAGTGCCGCGCGAACCTCGTCATTGCGGCCGGGGTGGGTGGCTTCGATCGCGCAGGTGATGTGAACCTTGTTGATGCGGATGTCGGCGGCGGCGAGGGAACGGATCGAGGCGGGAACGTCCTCGAACTCGACCGCCTGATGGCAGACGTCGTAGCAGACGCCGAGATGGGTGCGGACGACATCGAGCGTCTGCACGTCGGCCGCTCGCGTGCGCAGTCGCTCGAAGAATTGAAGCGTCTCATCGGTGGTCTCGATCACGCAGAACGGTTCGGGTTCGATGGCGAGACGAATCAGCTTGCCTGTGTCGTGATGCAGCCGGTCCAATTGCCGGGCCAGTTCGATGAGTTGGTCCGCACATCGATCCGCGAAGTCGGCGGGATGCTCGAATGGCTTAAAGCCGAGCGGCACCGTCGAGATGCTCCCCTCAATTCGTTCCGTCCCTGTGGTCCCTTCTGTCCCTTCAGTCATCAACGCCGCCAGCACCCGCGCACACGCGACTGTGTAGTCGAGCCGGTTCGGCTGCGTCCAGTCGGGAAGGTAGACGTTTTCTTTCACCCGCGCCGAATGAAAGTCTCCGTAGGGGAAGGCGTTCAGCGTGTAACACGTCAGCCCGCGCGAGCGCAGTCCGGCGGCGAAGCGTTTCACGCCGTCGGGAGTTTGCTCCAGCTCGCGGATGACGGGCGCGGCGAGCCACAGCCCGGCGGCCAGATCGGAACCGTAGTTGGCTTTGATCGGCAGCGTGTAGCGATCGAGGCCGGCTTCGACCTCGGCGACCGTCTGTGCAGGATGAACGTTGGTGCAGTAACTGAGCGGCAGGGAACTGATCGTCATGAGCGGTGGCTTTCGGGCAAACGCAATTGCGGGTGGCGGGTTCGATTCCCGGCGGGGGGGTGATTATACTCTCGCCACTTCCGGCTCACGACCGATGGGTTCTTCTCGACGAGAGAAACCTTGGCCGTGTCCCGGTGTTGAATGTTCGAACGCAAGTTCCAGCCAACCGGCTGCTCGCTTCGAAAGAAGTTCCGTTCGTGCCGATCCCAATCAAATCTGGACCAACCGTCGAAGACTCCGGCTACCTGCATGACCCCGAGGTGCAACTGATGCTCCGGGCCAAGCAGGGGGACGACGGTGCGTTCACGCAACTGGTGAAAGCGTATCAGGACCGCCTGACCAACATCTTCTTTCACATGCTGCAGAGTCAGGAGGCTGCCGAGGACTTGGCGCAGGATGTCTTCCTGCGGATCTACCGGGCTCGGCACGGTTATCTGCCGACCGCCCGGTTTTCCACATGGCTGTTCCGGATCGCGAACAACTTGGCGAGCAATTCACGGCGGGCGAAGGGACGGCGCAAGGAGGTCAACCTGGCGGGATCGGAATCGGGCCCGCTCGGGGTGCGACCGACGGAACAACTGGCGACTGAAAAATCCGGCCTGATGCCCAACCGGCAACTGGACCGGCGCGAGTTGCAGGCGGTTGTCCAGCAGGCGATGGAACAATTGAACGAGCGGCAACGGATGGCCGTGCTGCTTCACAAATACGAAGACATGAGTTACGAGGACATCGCTGACGCGATGGAAGTGACGTCCACAGCGGTCAAGTCGCTGCTGTCGCGAGCCCGCGAGAACCTGCGAATTGCGCTGGAGCCGTACATGCAAGTGGGAAGGGAAACCAAGTAGCGGGCGCGACGAGGCTCCGGCTTCGAGACCACCCGACACTGATGACAGACCATGGAAAAGACTCTCCGACTTTCCGCCGATCAACGAGAAGATCTGGTGGCCTACTTGGACGGCGAACTGCCGGACGCGACGGCTCAACAGATCGATCTGGTGCTGGCGCGCAGCGAGGTGGCGCGGCACGAAGTCGAGGCCCTGGCGCGCACGTGGGAAATGCTCGACATCCTCCCCACACCGAAGGCCCCGCCGGAGTTCACCGAACGGACCATGACCACGCTCAAGGTGGCCGAGGTTCCGTTTGACATCACCGAGCAACCGTGGTTTGCGGTGTTGAAGCGCGGAGCGCTGGTCGCCGTCTGGGTCGTGGCGGTCGGATTGTCCGGCTGGGTCGGTTTTCAGACAACAAACAAATGGATTAGCAATCCCAGCCGCCAAATGCTGGAAGATCTGCCGACGCTGCAAAAACTTGATCTGTACCAGGAAGTCGAATCGATGGATTTTCTCAACAGACTGCAACAGAGTCGCTTGTTCGACGAAGCACCGGAAAAGGGCTGAACCATGTTCACGGGTCGCCTTCCGACCGCTATCAGACAGTCAGATGTCGAGGGGTACGCTTCCAGCGTGCCTGTCGATCACGGGCCGGAGCACGTTGTACCTGAACACGTTGCACCTGAGCACGTTGAAAACGTGCTCCACGTCTTTATGGCGGCGCTACTCGCGCTGCTGATTGCATCGGCACCGAGTCCGGCCGTGGCCGAATCGAAGCCAGATGCGAAGTCTCTCGATGCGAAGACGCTGAGTGAACGTCAGGCACAGATCGTCAAGATGTCGCAGGTCGAACGCGATCACCTGCAACGAAACCTGGCGGCGTTTCAGCAGATGAGCCCCGAGAAGCGTGACCAGTACCGCCAGTTGAATGCGGAGCTCGAAGAAAACAAGAGGACCGGCGGACCGTTGTCGAGCCTGTTGCAGACCTATTCGGCGTGGCTGCAAACGCTGACACCCAGTCAGCGCGAAGCCCTGCGCCTGGAAACGGACAGCGCGAAGAAGTTGGCTCTGGTCCAGAAGTTCAAGGACGAACAATACAGTCGGATGGAAACGTTCGCCGGAGACCCGGAAGTGCCGGTGGGACGACAGCTCTTCGGGCTGAAGCTGCTCGCTCCCTCCGAGCTCAACAACGTCATGAAGATCCTGGTGGCCGAGTTGCCGGCCGAGGATCAGGCGAAACTTGGCAAAGTCCACCGACCCGAGCAGTACCCGGAAATTCTCAACCGCAGCGTTCACCGCGCCGCGGACGGACCCCGCACCTGGCCATCGGGCGCACTTCAGGAGAACATCCTCAACGCGCTGCCGGCGCAAGTGCGCACAGTCGTCAAACGGAATCCCAACGGTCAGCGGGAGAGAATTGCCGGGTTCCTGTTCATGAGCGTTATTTTTCTGGCCGAAGAGTCACGTCCGAAGTTTCCGAAGGACGGCGATCTCAAACAGTTCCTCAGTGAGATGGATGCCAAACAACGGTCGATGTTGGAACAACTCCCACCGGAAGAAATGAAGGGCGAGTTAATCCATCGCTACTTCGAGCAGCACGAAAGACGTCTGCAAGAACTCCGGTCCGGTCTGGGCCGCTTGAAAGCGGAGGTCGGGTTGCCGGCCCCGCCGTTCCCGGGGAATTTTCCACGTCCCGGTGACCGCGGCGCCGGGGACCGCGGCCCGGACGATCGCATGGGACCGGATCGATTCGGTCCCGGCCGCGACAATCCCCGCCCGGAACGACCACCACCGCGCCGCGACGGAAAAGAGAACGGACCCCGCAAACCGAATGACTAAGCCGGATTATTCACCACGAAATACACGAAAAACACGAAAAGAAAACGGTGGGGCTTGGTTGACGCGCCAGTTCGTGGACTGAGCGACACAATGCTTCCGGTAACCTGCGACGCAACTCTCAGCCTTTCGTGTATTTCGTGGTTCATTCCATGAATTGTCCGGGCTAACCGCCGCACCCCAACGAGGTGATCCATGTCGAGTCTTTCGCATCGTTTCTGTTTGACGTTGTTCATCGTGTGCGTGGCGACGCGCCTGCCGGCGGAAGAGCCGCCCGCGCGTCTGTTGGATCTGCCGCTGGTCTTTCGTGATGACTTCGAATCGGGCGATCCGGCCACGCGCTGGGAGCCGAGTGATCCGAAGGCGTGGAAGCTGACCGAACAGAATGGCAACAAGGTCTGGAGCCAGTTCCAGCACATTGTCACTCCGACGCCGGTCCGCTCGCCGTTCAATCGCTCGGTGGCGAAGGACGTGGTTGTCGGCAGTTGCGTGCTCGACGTGAAGTTGCAGTCCACCGCCCGCGACTATCCTCACCGGTCGCTGTGCCTGTTCTTCGGCTACCAAGATCCGGCGCACATGTACTATGTCCATCTCGGGCAGAAGACCGATGACCACGCCAACCAGATCTTCATCGTCAACAACGAACCGCGGAAGAAGATCTCGACGAAAACCACCGAGGGGACCAAGTGGGACGGCGAGTGGCATCATGTGCGAGTGGTCCGCGATGTCGGCAACGGGAAGATCGACGTCTTCTTCGACGACATGAAAGAGCCGGTCATGACGGCCATCGACAAGACGTTTCTGTGGGGACAGGTCGGCATCGGTTCGTTCGACGACGCGGGCAACTTCGACAACGTGCTGGTCTACGGTGAAAAGGTTCAGCGGCCCGCCAAGAAAGAGTGACCGTGCGACCGTGCGGGTCGTGATCCGATGCCGTGATCCGAAGTCCGCGATCACAGCGTTCGCATGATTCGCATCACTCCCATCATTCCCATCGACTATTGAGACGCATTCGCCGGATGAATGCCTCACGGGGACTTCTTGAAATGCGTCAACCGAGCTTCTGGCGCAGCGTGAGTCATGCGTGGTCCGGACTGGTCTTCACGTTCCGGACGCAGCGGAACGCGCGGTGGCATGTGATCGCGGCGCTGGCAGCGATCGCGCTGGCGACGTGGTTGCGAATCGACGCCACCCGGTGGGCGATCCTGGTCCTGACCCTCGGGGCGGTCTGCGCCGGCGAGACCATCAACACGACGGTCGAAGCGCTGGTGGATCTGATCTCGCCCGACTGGCACGAGCGTGCCAAGGTGGCCAAGGATGTCTCCGCCGGCGCGGTCCTGCTGCTGGCGATCACCGCGGTCGTCGTCGGCCTCTTGGTGCTCGGTCCGCCGCTGTGGGCCAGGCTGACTGGACCGTAGGACAGGTTTTTTACCTGTCCGTCATTCTGTGCCTGCGGGATTGCGAGGAAAGTCGCAGGACGGACAGGTAAAAAGCCTGTCCTACGGGCACTCTGCCCCTGAATTGACAACCGCACGCAATCCGACATGCTGGGGTGGTGTCCCGCGTTCGAGACTGCGCACCGTGCGCGTCCGTCCGCGGGATTGAGGGGGACGGCCTTGTGGCGACGTGGCTTCGCACGCGAACCAGACTGCGGTTGCCGATCACGCTCAGCGTCGTGCTCATTTCGCTGAACGTGTCGCTGATGATCTGCTGGATCGTGCTGCTGGCACGGCAGACCGGCTGGGGCGCGCTGATCACCGGCGTGATTGTCTTCACGGTGATCCTGGTCGGCTTGTCGTTCTATCTGGTCCTGATCATCAAGGAAGTCCGGCTCAACCAGCGGCAGGCGAACTTTGTCGACAGCGTCACGCACGAATTGAAGTCACCGATCGCGTCGCTCAAGCTGTATCTCGAAACGCTCGAAATGCGCACCGTCACTGAAGAGAAGCGGAGCCAGTTCTATCACGTCATGGGTGAGGAGCTCGACCGCCTCGACCACCTGATCTCGCAACTGCTCGAGGTCGGCCGGCTGGATGCGATCGGGGCGCAGTCGGACCCCGAGGAGATTCGGCTGGAGTCGATGCTGCACAAGTGCGGGGCCGCCGCCTGCGCCCATCACAAGCGCGAGGAACTGGTCACGGTCACGTATGACATGCAGCCGGCGGTGATCCACGCGCGGCCGCTCGTGCTGGAGACCGTCTTTCGCAACCTGATGGACAACGCGATCAAGTATGCGGGCGACCCGCCGTCCGTCGAGGTGCAGGTGCGCGTCACCGACCGCGGCCGCGTGCTGACGAGCATCAGCGACAACGGCGGCGGGGTTCCCCCGGAACTTCGCAAGCGGATCTTCGGACTGTTCTTTCGCGCCGGCAGCGAACTGACCCGGCGTCAGAAGGGGACGGGGCTGGGGCTGTACATCGTGAACACACTGGTGAAGCAGATGAAGGGGCGCGTCAGCGTCCACGACCGCCCCAACCAGTCGGGCAGCGTGTTTGAAGTGGATCTGCCAGGAAGAAAGGGAACGGGCGACACGTGATCGGGAAGGTTCGGTCGGCGGCTGATGGGAGCGTTCGGTTCCCACTCGCGCCGCGCCGTCCCTGACGCGAACGCCGCCAGCATCATGCGAATTCTGATTGTCGAGGACGAGGAAGCGTTGGCGCTGGGATTGAAGTTCAACTTCGAGCAGGAGGGGTACGAAGTCCTGCTGGCGGGTGACGGCCCGACCGCGCTGAAGCTGTTCGAAGACCCGGCCGC
>JANMLE010001148.1:0-1134 GCA_031372385.1 Planctomycetota bacterium
CAGGCGAATGGCGCGGTGGGGGTCGACTACCGGTGGGAGAAACTCGCCGGACCGGCCACGCAATACCACTTTGTCTACGAAGCCCCGACGTTGATTCTCGACCTGCCGTTGGAAGTCAAACTCGACGCGCTCCCGATCAAGACCGCCGCCGCGCTCCCGCCGAAAACTCGTGATGACTGACGTTCGTGGGGCAGAACAGCAATTCCGCCGCAAGGACAAATGTTGTTCCTTCTCAGATAGACTCTTCTGACGTTTGTGATTCTCTCGTTCGGACCGGAAACGGTTCGGACGACCTGCGTTCCCCATCGACTGACTTCGAAGGACAAATGATGCGATCTCGATTCGCGCTGATATTGGCTTGGGCGGTGTTGCTCTGTGGGTTCGCGACCATGCCGCTGGTGACGGCGCGGGCCGACGACGATGCGGTGGCCGGTCCGCTCCAGTTCAATCCGTTTGTCAAACGGCAGGCGGTGAACATGCGCCAAGGGGACGAGGCCCCGAAGTCAAAGGACGAATGGGAACATCGCCGCGCGTTGTTGAAGACGCGCCTCGCCGCGGCCTGGGGTGGCTTTCCGGAAAGGCCGTGTGATCTCGAACCGCAAAAGCTCGGTGAGTTTGAGCGAGGCGGTTACCGGGTCGAAAAGCTGGTCTTTCAAACGCGACCCGGTGTCTGGATGACGGCCAATGCGTATGTGCCCGACATGCCCGGCCGACTGCCCGCCATCCTGAATGTTCACGGCCACTGGGCGGGGGCGAAGCAGGATCCGGTGGTGCAGTCGCGCTGCATCGTGGCGGCCAAACTCGGGTTCTTCGTGCTCAGTGTCGACGCCTTCGGCGCGGGAGAACGCGGGATCGGCAAGAAGCTCGGCGAGTATCACGGCGAGATGGTGGCGGCCACGTTGTTCCCCGTCGGCCTGCCACTCTCCGGCTTGCAGGTGTATGAAAACATGCGGGCCGTCGACTACCTGCAAACACGGCCCGAGGTCGATCCCAATCGGATCGGCATCACCGGAGCCAGCGGCGGCGGCAATCAATCGATGTACGCGGGCGCGTTTGATGAACGGTTCCGCTGTGTCGTCCCCACCTGCTCGGTCGGCAATTACCAGTCGTACCTGAGTGCCGCCTGCTGCATGT
>JANMLE010001178.1:0-10797 GCA_031372385.1 Planctomycetota bacterium
ATGCCCCGGAATCGTCCGGATGGCTTTCACGTTCACACCGTCCGCCAACATCATGGACGCGCTGCGGTGCCGCAGATCGTGGCAAGTGAACGCCCTTCGGCATTGCGGCGGTCCGGACCTTCCCCCATGCCCAGCGGTGGAAGCCGCATCTCCGCAACGGCCCGCCTTCGCTGTTCGGGAACACGAACGGGCATCGTGACAAGCCCGTCGGTTATCGCCGCGGCCCGTCGCTTTGAGAGTGCCTCCACGGCCATCTGTGGTAGCGCGACTTGCCGCCGTCCGGTCTCGCTCTTTGGCTCCTTCCGTTGCAACTGCCCGCGGATTTCTTCCGGGGAGTGACGGACTGTCACCATGCCGCGCGTTGACGCACTCGTGCGACGATGCGGCGGGGTCGAGAACGTCTGCGCTGCGGACGGACACGCTGAAAAATGCAAGCACCTATTCCGCCGCTCACGTCCGGCTGATCTCTGGTGTCATCCGTCGACTCCAAATCTCCGAACACGCGACTCGCCGCCGAAGCCTGTCGGAAGATGAGCTCACAGAGATGCTGCGGGATGGCATCCAGGACGTGCTCACCAACGAGACAGACACATTCGCCAATGTGCTGCGCGAACTCGGCTGGAGCGTCCAGCCGTCAAATTCAGAACGATGACGACATGGCCGCGCGGGCACGCGGTGCCCTGCGATCCATCCTGCGGCTTCCGCCCCGGCTGATACCGCGCGGAGTTTGAAGAGTTTGGAGTCGTTCATTGGTGCTTTCCAAGAACGAACGGCTGGTCGTGAATGCGTGACTGGATGGCACGGCTTCGCGCTGCCGCTTATGCGGCCGATCCCAATTGGCACCACATTGATCGGCATCCGAGCGAACCAGCATGGCGAAAAAACCGGCCGCGGATAACGCTGCGTCCAACGGCAGCGCCGCCAGTCTCGGCACTGCGGCGCACCGCCGACAATCTCCGCAAAACGGATGCGGTCGTGAACCGGCACGGCGTGCTGAGTCTGACCGTCCTTAACAGCCGGTTGAAAAACTCGTCGAGCACGATTTCATCGTGCTCAGTTCCCGCAGAAAGCGGGCACGTTGGAAACGTACCCCACGCTTTTCAACAGGCTGCCAAGTACCTCTCCGACGTCTTCGGGGAGCGGCATCAGAAGCTGCTCACCGAAGTGGGTGAAGGATCCTCGAAGAGTAAAAGAAGTACCCCGCCGGGCAAGTGTCCAAAACATGCCAGCCAGACAATAGGCGGCATCGGACGCAGTTACTGCAACGCACCTGCCGGGCATGGCCTTTCCGTCTGCGGCCTCGAATTCGACATCCTCCATCGCTACGCAGGCTAAATGACCGTGCGCGATTCGTGGACAAACAAGTTCAGGCCGGGCGGAAGGGGTCGGGAGTCATTTTCGGAGCGGCGGACTGCGGCTGAACAATCAATGCGCGCTCCTTTCGGCCGCTCCCAAAAATACTCCCGACCCCCTCGTCACAGTCCAAGAATCGCGCACGGTCATTTAGTCGAGCAGGCCCGTGGCGTGGTGGATTCAGGACTCGGCCGCAAGTGGGATGAACTCTCGAAGATCCCCAGAATGATCCCCACATGCGTGATGCCGATGGCCGCCAGCGCAAGATGATTCTGTTCACCGAGCACCGCGACACCCTGAACTATCTGGAGCGCAAAATCGGCGGCGTCCTTGGCACGCCCGACACCATCACCACCATCCACGGCAGCGTGCATCGCGACGAACGCCGCAAGCGCCAGGCGCTGTTCCGTTCCGATCCCGAAGTCCGCATCCGGCTCGCCACCGATGCCGCCGGGGAAGGTGTGAACCTTCAGAACGCCAATCTCATGGTCAATTACGACCTGCCGTGGAACCCGAACCGACTTGAACAACGCTTCGGGCGCATCCACCGCATCGGCCAGCAGGAGGTCTGTCATCTCTGGAACCTCGTCGCCAAGGAAACGCGCGACGGCGAAGTCTATCACCGCCTGCTCACGAAGCTGGAAACCATCAACGAAGCCTTCCACGACCGCGTCTTCGACATTCTCGGCGAGGTGTTTGAGGAACGGAGCCTCAAGGACATGCTCCTTGAGGACATCCGCTACAACGACCAGCCCGGGCGTCGCGCCCGCCTGACCCAGAGCATCGACAGCGCCTTCGACAGCTCCCACATCAAAGTACTCCTCGAACGCAACGCCCTCGCGCAGGAGACCATGAGCGCCGAGCGGCTCTTCGCCGTGAAGGAACAGATGGAAATCGCCGAGGCCCGCCGCTTGCAGCCCTACTTCGTCCGCTCCTTCTTTGCCAAAGCTTTTGAGGGTCTCAACGGAGCCATGTATCCGCGCGAGCCGGGCCGTTTCGAGATCACCCACGTCCCCGCCCTCATCCGCGAGCGCGACCGCCAGATCACGGGTCGCAACCGCCGTGAACTCGCCCCCGTGCAGAAACGCGAAGAGCGTGTCTGCTTCACCAAGGAAGCCGTCCGACCGCTCGACCGGCCCAACACGCCCTTCGCCCAGATGATCCATCCCGGTCATCCATTGATGCTCGCCGTCAGCGACATCGTGCTGGAGCAGCACAGCAATCTGATGCGCCGGGGCGCGATCCTCGTGGACCCCGCCGATGATGCCACCGACGCCTCGCTCCTCTTTCTCATCACCCACGAGATCAAGTCCGGGGACAGCACCGTTCTTTCCAAGCGGCTTCAGTTTGTTCACGTCACACCCAACGGGAAAGCGAGCTTTGCCGGATGGGCACCGCACCTCGATTACGAGCCGCTGGCCACCGCCGACCGCGCATTGTTGGCCGACCTGCTTCAGTCCGATTGGATTCGCGCCGATCAGGAGCAACGCGCGCTTGCCCTCGCCGCCACCACGCTCGTCCCCGAGCATTACGGTGAAGTCGCCACGCGCCGCATCGCCCATGTGGACAAGACCCTCGCCGCCGTCCACGAGCGGCTGACGAAGGAAATCGCCTTCTGGTCCGACCGCTGGATGCGACAGAAGGACGATCAGGACGCGGGGAAAGTCGTGCGCCTGAATCTCGACAACATCCAGCGCACCATCAACGACCTCAATGGCCGTCTGGAGAACCGGAAGAAGGAACTCCAAGCCATGCGGCACGTCACCAATGGCACGCCCGTCGTGCTTGGCGGCGCGCTCGTCGTCCCCGTCGGCCTGCTGCGCAAACTCCGAGATCCTTCATCCGTCTTCATTCACCCTTTTCTACCGATCCCGCAGCCCGCTCGCGCATCGAACTGCTCGCCATGAACGCCGTCCGCCGCGCCGAAGAAGCCCGCGGCTGCCATGTCGTGGATGTTTCGGCGCAAAAGTGTGGCGGGGATATGACGTCCTACGGGCCACTGCCAAAGGACCACCCGGTTCCGATTCATCCCTCATCCTTCTCTCCCGTCGCGCCACATCGAAGTCAAAGGCCGCCTCCAGGGCGCGACCACCGTCACCGTGACCAAGAACGAAATCTTCGAGAGCTGGAACCGGGGAGCGAAATACCACCTCGCCATCGTGCTCGTCGGCAACGACGACTCCATCGACGGCCCACACTACGTACCGCATCCGTTCAAGCAAGAACCCGGCTGGGGCGTGTCGTCGGTCAACTACGACCTCAAGGCGTTGCTCGCACGCGCCCGGAGAATTTAGCGCATGACAGACGTTCCCATCAGATCCCCCCGCAAGCTCATCGAAGTCGCGTTGCCGCTGGATGACATCAACGTGGCCTGCGCGCGGGAGAAGTCGATTCGGCATGGGCATCCTTCGACGTTGCATTTGTGGTGGGCGCGGCGGCCGTTGGCGGCGGCGCGGGCGGTGTTGTTCGCGCAGTTGGTCAACGATCCGGGGTATGAGCAGGGTACCGGCTTCAAGCGCGGCGTCAACAACGAAGACGTGCTGCGGCCGGCGCGCGAGGAAATCTGGAAGAGCTGGCGCGAGACGTGTGTACTCAACAAACAGCACCCACAGGCCGCCAAGCTGTTCAACCCCGACAAGCTCCCCGCGTTTCACGATCCGTTCGCGGGGGGCGGCTCGATCCCGCTCGAAGCGCAGCGGCTGGGGTTGGAGAGTCATGCCAGCGACCTGAACCCGGTGGCCGTGCTGATCAACAAGGCGATGATCGAGATCCCGCCGAAGTTCGCGGGCCGTGCCCCGGTCGGGCCGCCCGTGACGGGGGACAAGCAGAAGCAAATGCCGAAGGAATGGCCCGGCGCGACGGGGCTGGCTGAAGACGTGCGACGGTACGGGCACTGGATGCGCGAGGAAGCGTTCCAGCGGATCGGGCACTTGTATCCGCAGGTGGCGATCACGTCGGCGATGGCGACTGCGCGGCCAGATTTGAAGCCGCTCGTCGGCCAGAAGCTGACGGTCATCGCTTGAGTGTGGGCGCGGACAGTCAAGAGTCCCAACCCGGCCTTCTCGCATGTGGACGTGCCGCTCGCCACGACGTTCCTGCTCTCGACCAAAGAGCGTAAGGAAGCCTATGTCGAACCGGTCGTTGACGGCGACCAGTACCTTTTCACGGTGAAGGTCGGAACTCCGAGCAAACCAGAGCAAGCAAAGCACGGCACGAAAGCGAGTGGAGCCGGAGCGAATTGTCTTTGTCTCGTTAGCAACACGCCAATCAACGCGAAATATGTCCAGGCTGAGGCGCAAGCGCGTCGCATGGGCACGCGACTGATGGCGGTTGTCGCGGACGGAAACTCTGAACGTGTTTTTCTCTCGCCGACACCGGAAATGGAGGCCGTTGCACAGCAATCGCAGCCAAGCTGGCGTCCGGACGTTGAGTTCTTCCAGAAGGCGTTGGGATTGCGAACTACAGACTAACAATGTGGGCAGACGTCTTCACTCCACGGCAACTGGTAATGCTGACCATTTTTTTCGACCTGGTGCGTGAAGCCCGTGAGCGAGTTGAGCGCGATGCACTTGCCTCGTCGTCGCTCTCACATGCTGATGACGCTGGCCCACGGCCTATGCAGACGCAGTCGCCGTTTACCTTGCACTGACCGTTTCAAAACTCACCGCGTACCACTGCACCCTTGGCGTATGGCGTGCGACAGATTCCAAAAGTGGTCGAGCCTTTGGACGGCAGGCAATCTCGATGGTATGGGATCACCCCGAATGCAATCCCTTTGCCGGGGCAGGCGGCGACTGGGATGGAGCAATTGCGGATTGCGCGAAACTGATGGCGAGCTTCCGAACGGTCCCGCAGGGGTTCGTCTCGCAAGTTGCCGCACAATCAAGTCCATTGGGATATGCGGCCGGATGCGTAACGAGCACCGACCCGCCCTACTACGACAACGTCTGGTACGCCGACCTCTCCGACTTTTACTACGTTTGGTTGCGACCCACGCTCAAGGCAGTGTTGCCCGCCCTTTTTACAACGGTAGCGGTGCCCAAGTCCGATGAATTGGCCGCCGCCAACAGCGTGCCGAAACCGGCCGACCGGCAAGGCACATTCTTCGACAAATAAAGGACTGTGCATTTTCTTCTATTTCCGAGAGTTGGCGTCGGTGTTCAAGTAACTCGAAGTGTAAGTTTTGAAGTTGCGCTCCGAGGCTGTGATCATTTGACGTGGGATAAGCTTCCAGCTTGTCAATTCCGCACAAGTCGAGGACAGGCTGGAAGCCTATCCCACGAACAACTCACAGCCTCTTCGGGTTGGTGGTCAGGGCGAGGGGGTGTCGGCCACCCGCCGGGGTTTCAGGCGGAGGCCGGTGTCCTCGACGACATATTCCCAGCCGGCCGATTCAACGATGATTTTGAGCACACCGCCGAGCGTGGTGGTCTCCAGATTGATGCTGATGGTCCGTTCCAAGTTTTTCTCGCCCAACTCGTCGCGGTCATACCGAATGGGCGCGCCCAACAATTCCTCGACCAACTCGATCATCTGCAATCGACTCTGCGGCCGATTCGTCTCGATCTTTTGGAAGCGCTGTTTGAGCAACGCGTCGACATCAATCTTCACCGCGACGGGAGCCGGCTTGGGATTCGTGTCCGGAGTCACGGCAGGTACGGTGACGACCTTGTGCGGCTTGTCGGCGGGAGTCATGTCCGGCGGGACGGACGGAATCGGAGCCGGTGTGATCTCGGGGATGGTGGTTCCCGCAACCGATTCGTTCGGCGTCTGGTTTAGATTCGCGACGGCCTGCGACGGCGACTCTTGCGGCAGCGGATCAGGCGCATCGTATTTGGGCTTGTTTTCGGGTGAAGTCTGGCCATCGGCGGGAGTTGCCACGGCCAATGATGGCGATTGTTCCCCGGTGGAAGTCGGCGTGCGAAACCGGACCGCCGGACGCAACATCAGGATGGCGGCAAATGCGGTCAGGCCGATCGCCAAGGCCCAGGCGAGGGCGAGCGGAGACTGCGCGATGCCGCCGATCTTGTCACGCAGCGTCGACCCGAATCCGGAGCCGGGAGATTTCCAACGTGGAGCTGGTTTCGGAACCGGTTCGGCTTTGGCCCGCTCGGCAACCAGCGATCTCGCGTCGTCCAACGTGATGGTCAGTTTCACCCGGCAGTCGGGGCAATCGATCACCCGGCCCACGAAGGACCGGTCACGAACCCGCAGGGTCGTGCCGCACTCCGGACAGGAACATTGGCCAGGCGACATGACGGACTACCCAAACACACGGACAGGCGCATCGGATGGAAGCGAGCCGGGCTACTTTTTGAAGACATCATACGGGGTCAGCTTCTGCTGCTCGCAGAACGCCTTGGTGCTGAACACGATCTTCTTCTTGGCTTCGTCGACAACGATGACCATCGTGCTGCTCGGTTTTTGGGGATCCTGATACTTTTCGAGAATCTTGGCGATCGCGTCCAGCGCCGTCATCTTGTCGCCCTGGAATGTCTGCGTCATGTTCTTGGTGAATCCGCCCCCCTTCAGGGCATCGCCGTCGATTTCGATCGTGGTCTTAATTTCGCCGGCGATGTGGACCACGGCATCCTGCAGCGGGGTGCGCCGGAAGTCGATGTCGATCTTCATCTTCAACCGGTCGGCGATCAGATCGGGCAGCTTGGGTTCATCCGAGGGCCGTGTGGTCCGCTCCTTATTGAAGTCGGTGCGGGTCGATTCGTCCCAAGCCAGCAGCGTTCCCAGGGCCAGATTCGGCGCTGCGCGATCGGGCAGCGGAGTCACCACCTGCACGTGCCGGGGACCGTGACTCAGGATCGACGCCATTCCGAAGATCTCGGTCATCTTCGGCAATCGTCCAATGACCTTCCGCTTGCCGACCTCGCGCGGTTCCATCATGCGCACCGTGTCGAGCAGTTCGTACGGCAGCTTGTGGAGCTTGGCGCGGATGTCCCGCTCCAGGCTGGGCGAGGTGACTCCGGTCACATTGCGCAGGACCATGTCCGAGTAAAAGGTCTTCTCGCCCAGATGGAAACTCCACGCGACCGATTCGACCTCGTCACCGAACCAGTCGCAGCCTTTCAGGATCAGCGGCTTGAGGTTGTCCGGGAACCACCACGTGGCATGGAGCCGGATGGTTCGCGGCACAAACACCACCGTGATGTGTCGGTCACGATCGGTCATGGGGAGCAACTGATCGATTCCATCGGAAGCAAGGCTGGGTTTCGTCATCGCCATGACCATCTCGCTGACCTGCGACTTGGGTCCGACGGCAAGCGTCTTCTGGTCGGCGATCAGATAGGCGCGCTCCCCGGAGATGTAGACGGGATAATCGAAGTCGTCGATGCGCTGGCCAAACTCCGTCACCAACTGGCTCTTCTTCGCCTCCTCGACCAAGTGAATCACCGCGGCGACTTCGGGGAGCGTCCCCTGCGTGCCGGGGATCAGGCAGATCTGAGCCTCCTCGATCTGCTCGGGCTTGAACTTGAACAACTCTTCGAACTGGAGTTCAAGCAGCTTGGCGAGTGGTGTCAGACAGAACCGGAGTTCTTCACCCAGGCTTTCCTTCTGCCACAGTTCCGCGGGACGGATGTTGATGACGATCTGTGTTCCGAAGGGAATGTATTGCAATTCGATCGGCTTCCCCTTGGTGGGGCTGCCGGCTTCGGCGAACTTCCGATCCGCCGGATCGTTCGCACCGACTTGGGCCGGGAGATTGGCCTGGCCGAGATCGGCGTTCTGCTCCTGAACCGGCGTCGGTTTGCGCGGCCCGTAATTCATCGCATAGAAGGTGACACCGCCCACCGCCAGTGCGATGACCGCCCCGACCGCCAAGCCGGTGTTCCGGCGTTTGACATTCTTCTTCTGCATGTCCTTCAGTCGCGCGGCGGCCCCGTCGTTCGCGCCGAGTGTCGGCATGTTCGGAACGGCAGAACCCGCGTTGAGCACCCCGTTGGTCTGCGGTCGCGCCGTCGCCGGTCGCGAGGCGGTGGCGGACTTCACCCCCCCCTCGGGAACCCAGCGGCCGACCGCGGTCGGTTCCGGCTCGGCCAGTTCCAACTGAACTTCCTCGGGCTCTTGCAGCACAAACGAGTGCTCGCACTTGGGACACTTGCCCTTGCGACCGAGCAGACTGCGATCCCGCAGTTTCAGTTCGCGACCGCACTTCGGACAGGGAATGAGGATGTGATCCATGATCGAACCTGCTGCGAAAATTCCAACTCAAACCACCCGCCGTATGTTAGGACGTCGTCAGGCGGTTTGCCAACCCCCGCGCCACCCGCGGGTCCGACGCAGGCTTGCCATGCCCCGGATTGTTCCAACGCGATCGTCAGGGGCACGGGCCGGATTCGAATGAGCCAGATGGTGGGCCACGGTCTGATCGTCATTCAGTTGGGCGTCGTGCGGCGAAGATCGCAACGCTGGTTGATGGTGCCGCAACTGGGAATCCGGCTACCATGACTGAGCCGCGAACCGGGAGATGCAAGTCAACCACGGAAAACACGGAAGTTCACGGAAGGAAGAAGAAATACGACACGGCATCAGCGTGTTGTCTGCATGCAGAGCAGCAAATGATTCATCGCCTCTGGTCCTCACGCTTTTCCTTCCGTGCATTTCCGGTTTTCCGTGGTGAAGAATCGAGTTCGTGTTCGTTTCGCCGATTGATTGTCCGTGGCCTGTTGGAATCGAGTCCCACCGCATGAATCAGCTTGTCACGCCGAGTTTCTTGTTTCGCTGGTCGTTTCCCGTGATGCAGATCCCCGCACTGCCGCACCGAACGGGGCGGTTGCTGGATCTGCCCGATGCCTGCCGGCTGCCGTCGGTGGGCGAGTTGGATTCGCGGCGCGAGTTTGCGGATGTCCGAGTCGCGTGGAATGCGTCGGGGTTCGGCGTAAGCGTCGAGGTTCGCGGTCGAACGAAGAAGGTCAAATGTACCGCCGCCCTCTATGAACCCTCGGACGGACTGACCGTGTGGATCGACACCCGCAACACTCAGGGTGTGCATCGCGCGACGCGGTTCTGTCATCAGTTCTGTCTGATGCCCTTGGGTGGAGGCCGGAAGTCTGTCGACCCGCTGGCGATTCCGATCCCACTGGCCCGCGCCCGTGAAGAGGTCGCGCCGGTGGACGTGTCGTTGATCCAGCTTCAGTCCGAGATCGCCAACGACGGCTATCGGTTGGAGGCCTGGCTGCCAGCCGCCGTCTTCGTCGGCTTCGACCCGGCGACCTCACCGCGGCTGGGCTTCCACTATCTCGTGCGCGACATTGAATTCGGCGACCAATCACTCGCCGTCGGATCCGAATTCCCGGTCGCGTCCGATCCGAGCCTGTGGCAGACGTTGGAACTGACGTAGGACAGGTTTTTTACCTGTCCGTGCTGACGCCTGTCCGGGCGCATCGCCGGACTCACCGATGCGTTTTTCATGGGACGGGTCTTTAAGCATCTTCATGCCCGTCCGAGAACAGCAGAAAACAAGCCTCCTTCAACCGGGTTGAAAGTCTGGACACCGACCCGCGAAATCACGACAGACTCCCCGAGTCGATTTGCGCTGTGCTGACCTGCGTCGTGACCGACAGGTAAAAAACCTGTCCTACGGTTCACTTCTCAACGCATTTGCGACTCATTCCCCCTTCTGCGATACTCCCGCTCGCACGAGTCATCCCATCGAAACCACCACGTCCGCAGGAATCCGGTCTGCTTCATGTCTCACCATGTCGTTCAACACGCGACCTTGTCCAATGGACTGACCGTCCTCGTCGAAACCATGCCCGCCGTGCAATCGGCGGCGTTTGCGTTGTTGGTCAACGCCGGCAGCGTCTACGATCCCCCTCACCAAAACGGCACGGCGACGGCGCTGGCCGATTGGATGGCGCGCGGCGCGGGAGATCGAAGCAGCCGGGAACTGCTCGCCGAACTGGACCGGTTGGGAATCCAGGGGAACGAGTCGGCTGGCACGCAGCATCTCGTGTTTCGAGGTTCCTGCCTGGCCGCCAATCTGCCGGCCGCCCTGCGAGTCTATGGCGACATCGTGCTGCGTCCGCATCTGGAAGACGACGAGTTCGAAGCCATTCAGTCCGGCATCGAACACGGGCTGCTGGCGATTGAGGACGAGCCGCGGCAGAAGGTGATGATCGAACTGCTCCGCCGCTGTTATCCGCATCCGTGGGGACAGCCGCCGGAAGGGTCGCTCGCCGACCTGCCAAACCTGACGCTCGATTCTGTGCGAGCCCAATACCACAAGGTCGTCAAACCGAACGGTGCCATTCTGGGAATCGCGGGCAACGTCACGCTGGACACGGTCCTGCCGGTGCTGAACAAAGTCTTCGGCGACTGGACGGGATCGAACCAAATGGTGATTCCCCCCGGAGAATGCAGTCCGATTCATGAGCACTTGACCCACGAGTCGACACAAACGCACATCGGCGTCGCATATCCCGGTGTCGC
>JANMLE010001193.1:0-1101 GCA_031372385.1 Planctomycetota bacterium
CCCGGGGCCGCTTAACCCTCAAAAATCCTTTTTCTGTCTTTATAAAAACTCCCCCCGACCCCCTCGTGATGGCGGCTTTCCGGACAGCCACTAAGACCACGTTCAACTTGGCGGCGCGTCGCGCCGCCCCAACACCACGAGGAGACTTCTCAATGTTCATGTCCGTTCGCACGCCGTTGCTCTGTCTGGCCCTGTTGCTGGGATTGTTGTCCGTCGCACGGGCCGAGACCCCAAACACCCTGACCGACGAGGAAAAGAAGGCCGGGTTTGAGTTGTTGTTCAACGGCAAGGATCTGCAGGGTTGGGAGCAGGCGGGGAACTGGAAGGTTGAAGACGGAGTCTTCGGGCGGGCCGACAAAGGGGGCGGGATCACGTACAAGGTCAAGCCGATTCCCGACAACTTCGAATTGCGGTTCGACTGGAAGGTCGGACCCGGCAGCAACAGCGGGATTTACTACCGGCCCGGCCAGTACGAATACCAGATCCTCGACAACGCCAAACATGCCGACGGCAAGAACCCGCGGACCAGCGCCGCGTCGCTCTATTTCTGCATGCCTCCATCGAAGGATGCCACCAAGCCGGTCGGAGAATGGAATTCGGGACGGATCGTCTGCCAGGGGTCGGTGATTCAGCACTGGCTGAACGGCGAGAAAGTCATCGACTTCGACTACACCGACCCGAAGTACAAGTGGGAAGTTGAACTGCTCGACATCCGCGGTGCCGACCTGGCCAAGCGCGGGGCTCACATGAATCTGCAGGACCACGGCGACCCGGTCTGGTACCGCAGCATCCGACTGTGCACGCTGACGCCGGACGTGAAGCTCGATCGCACCCCCGTCACCCCGGCGGCCGTTCCGGAAGAGAAGCTGAAGTCGGAGCGCGAGTTCCTCGACAAGGGCAAGAAGCAGCGCGAGGAACAGAAGGCCAAGGCCGGGAAGTGACTGGTTGTCCCGACCCGTCCCGTCGGCGGAGCGACGGGACTACAGTAGTGCCCGCGCGCCCCCCACGGGTACGGTGGGGGCAACCAGTCACTTACCGGCCTTGGGCTTCTTTTCCACGCGCTGGGTGTTTACCTTTTAGAGAAACAAGCGTTCGTAATTA